>DATDLA010000143.1:0-5660 GCA_036519535.1 Methyloceanibacter sp. | reverse complement strand
TAGGGCAATTTCGACGGAGAGGCGACGAATGCAGTCTTACATCTTCTGGGCCCTCTTGGGCATGGTCGGCTATTCCCTCACCACTTTGTTCGTGAAGCTCGCTGAGCGGAGCAGCGAGGTCTCCAACTACATGGTGCTCGCTGGTCTCGACCACGATCGTCTCGATCGCCGCCATCGCCATCGTCGCCGTCCGCGGCGAGCTCAAGCCGCTCATCTTCGACCTGGAGCGGGGCACGCTCGCCTGGGCCATCGGCGGCGGCATCGCGCTCACCGTCGCGGTGAGCTCGCTGTTCCATGCGCTGTCGCTTGGGCCTGCCAATGTGGTGGTGCCGATCTATGGCATGTTCATCATCGGCGGCTCGCTGCTCGGCGTGCTGTTCCTAGGCGAGCCGATGACCTGGAACAAGATCGTCGGCCTCGCCGCCGCGGTCCTCGGCGTGGTGCTGATCTCGATTTAGCGTGCGCCCGAGCCGCTCATCGACGCTCGCACGGTCGGGTGCTCCGGCGGGCGCGCGCCTGCCGCGGCAAGGTCTATCGTTGCTCGCGGCCGAGCTTCTTTTTGCTGCCGCAAAGGGTGCGCGATTTCTTCTTCGGCCTCGCCGATGCGCAAGAGGAAGGGCTGAGCTTAGAGGAAGCGATTGAGCGGCTCGATAGAACGGGCGCGGTCGAGGCCTTAGAGGATTGGAACGCGGCAGTGGCCGCGTCGGTTATGCGCTATAGTCCCCACACATCCGAAGGGCGGTGAACTCCAATGGCCAAGATTGTCTACCAGATCGTGGGGCATGACGGCGGCTGGGCCTACAAGTCGGGCGGCGTCTACTCAGAGCCCTTTTCCAGCCACGAAGCCGCGGTCGCCGCGGCGAAGCGGGCCGCCGCCGAGCAGGAGCTGCCAGGCGCCACCGAAACCATCGAGTATGAGGACGACAAGGGCATGTGGCATGTCGAGGTCGATCCCGGCGACGATCGCCCCGACACCGAAGTCGTGGACGAGGAGGAATAGGAAGAGCGCGCGCTAAGACAACCTTGCGGCGTCTAAACGCTACCGAGGGTCGATGGCACTGTTTTGGGCGTTCTGCTATGTTTTTAATTAATGTCTACGCGAGCGGTTATGTCCCTGATAAGAAATGCACTTCGGTCGCCTCTCAACCGATTGCAGCGGCTCGGATTCTTGTCCCTGGTGATGATTTGGCCGGCTCTTCTGCGGGCGCTACCCCAGGATTTCCCCAAAAACTTTCCGTAAAGGGCCGTGCGCTCTTTTGCCGCGCGCCTTCGCTCGCGACGGTGGCGCTGGCTCTTGCGCTTATCGCTTCACCCCTTCCGGCGCGCGGCGACGACGTTGAGCAGGGCATTGCCGCGGCAGCCGCGGTCGCCTCGGGGCCGAAGCCGTTCGTCGACACGGTGTGCCCGCTGATGCGAGAGGAGGCGGACGCGAAGGGACTGCCGGCGATGTTTTTCGTGCGGTTGATCTGGAAGGAGAGCCGCTTCAATCCAAGCGCGGTGAGCCCGAAGGGCGCGCAAGGCATCGCGCAGTTCATGCCGGGCACCGCGGCCGATCGGGGCCTCGACGATCCCTTCGAGCCGAAAGCTGCCATCGTACATTCGGCGAGCCTGCTCGCAGATCTCAAGAGCGAGTTCGGCAATGTCGGCTTGGCGGCGGCGGCGTACAACGCCGGCGCCGAGCGGGTGCATGCTTGGCTCGACGGCCGCTCGAGCCTGCCGGCGGAGACTATCGGCTATGTGTATTACGTCACCGGCCGCGACGCCGAGGAATGGAAGCTGCCTGAGACGCAACTCCCTGATTCGATCAAGGCGCCAACCGAGGACGTGGTGGAATCCTGCCGCAAGCTCGCGCCTCTCGTGGTGCGCGCCGTTTACGAGACGGAGCCTCTAACCGCGAGCGGCGCGTGGCGGCCTTGGGGCATTCAGGTGTCGACGTCGTTCTCCAAGGCGCGGGCGCTGTCGACATTCGCGCGGCTGAAGCAGCGCTATGCCGCGGTGCTGTCGGAGCGCGAGCCGTTCGTGCTGCCAGAGCGAAATCTGAGCCGCGGGCGCCGCTACCTCTATATGGTGCAGATCGGCGCCGATGCCCGCGACGACGCGGTCAAGCTCTGCGCAGCCCTCCGTTCGCGCGGCGGCGCCTGCATCGTGCAAAAGAACTGAGGCGCGATGCAGCTAATTTCTACCTGTGGTTGTAAACTGCGAGACGCGATTTGGGCCGGAATGTCCCAGTGGCAATGGCCTTGCGCTGCCCTATGGTGTTGCGCCAAACCGATAGGGGAACGCTCGCTGGGGCCTCTCACGCTCGCGCCGCAGGAGACCGGACATGCTCACCATCTACGAGGCCCGGGCTGGTGCGCTCGAGCCGCACCAGGGTCCAACGCTGATCACCGAGCAGACCGTGTGGATCGACCTACTCAATCCCAGCCGGGAAGAGGAGACTGAGGTCGAGCGAGCGCTGGCGTTGGAGGTGCCGACCCGCGAAGAGCAACAGGAAATCGAGGCGTCGAGCCGCCTCTATCAGGAGAACGGCGCGCATTTCATGACCGCCACGGTGCTGTATCAGACCGACACGGCAGAGCCTGCGACCACGCCGATCACTTTCATCCTTGCAGGCAACCGGCTCATCACGGTCCGCTACGCTGAGCCGCACGCCTTCTCGATCTTTGCCGCGCGTTGCCGCAGACCAGATCCAAGTCTCACCAACGGCACGGCAGTGTTGATCGGGCTGATCGAGACCATCATCGATCGCATGGCCGACTTCATCGAGCGCATCCAGGGAGAGGTCGACGCGGTGTCGCGCTCGATCTTCGAGATGAAGGGGGGCACCGCCTCGCGACAGCGCCGATTCGACGTGATTCTGAAATCGATCGGACGCGAGGGCGAGCTGACCTCGCGCGCCAGAGAGAGCACCCATTCGCTCGGACGCCTGCTCACCTTTCTCACGCAGGCGGTGAACGAACGAAAGGAGGACAAGCTATTGAAGGCGCGCATCCGCACGGCGGCGCGCGATGTCGTGTCGCTCGCCGATCATGTGAGTTACCTCTCGAACAAGATCGTGTTCCTGCTCGATGCGACGCTCGGCATGATCAATATTCAGCAGAACGACATCATCAAGATTTTCTCCATCGCCGCGGTGGTTTTGCTGCCGCCGACGCTGGTCGCCTCGGCATACGGAATGAATTTCGAGGTGATGCCCGAGCTGAAATGGGTGCTTGGTTACCCGTTCGCCTTGGTGCTGATGGTGGTCTCGGCGGTGCTTCCATATCTTTATTTCAAGCGCAAGGGATGGCTGTAGTTAATGTGCCGCTGCCACAGCGAACCGCCTCGCCTCCGTCGCGTTGGTGTTGTAGGACGATGGGAAGAGAGGTGGGGGCCAGAACGAATATGCGTAGGAGAAAAGTAGCATGACCACTCGATCCTTGAGTATCGCCGCGGCCGCCGGCCTGCTGGTCACTGCCGCCATGCTGCCGCAGCAGGCATCGGCGCTGCCTGGTGCTGGTGTGGCCGAGGCGCAGGTGCGGCCAGGTCTCGTTCAGCAGGTCGGCAGCAAATACAATCGCCGTTACTATCGCGACGACGGCACCTATGTGCGGCCGCCGTTCGCCGAGGTTGACACGCGCCGCGGCACTTGGGTTGCCGCGCCCTTCGCCCGCGTTTACTCCGGGCGGCACGGCACCTATGTGCGGGCGCCCTTCGTCGATCTCTGGGTTCCGCGCTAGCAGACTTCGCTGTTATCTCCATCGTCATGGCCGGGCTTGCCTGCCTTCGCCGAAGCGAAGCGTGGCTTCGCCCAGGGAGGTCCCGGCCATTCACGTCTCGATGCCAAGACCGGCTGAATGACGGTGCTTGCTGCCGCGCTCGAACCTAGGTGTTGCTCAAGGAGCGTGGTAGGAGGACGGCAGACGGCCCGGCTTCAGGACAAGCGATGGTTTCGACACAATTGATTCAGGTGGCGGTGTTTCTTGCCGCCGCCGCCATTGCCGCGCCGCTTGGCCGCTTCTTTCGCATGGGCGCCGTGCTCGGCTATCTCGCCGCCGGCGTGGTGATCGGCCCCTACATCCTCGGGCCGCTCTATCAGCTGAACAACGTCGAGAGCATCATGCATTTCGGCGAGTTCGGCGTGGTGCTCCTGCTGTTCGTGATCGGGCTCGAGCTTCGCCCGATCAGGCTTTGGGCCATGCGCTCGGCGATCTTCGGGCTCGGCTCCGCCCAGCTCGTGGCGACATCCCTGGTGCTCGCCGCCATCGGCCTTGCGCTTGGCCTCGGGCCTGGCCAGGCGCTGTTCATCGGGCTTGCGCTCTCGCTCTCTTCGACCGCCTTCGCGCTACAGATCTTGGAGGAGAAGGGCGAGATCAATACGCGCCATGGGCGGCTCGCCTTTTCCGTGCTGCTGTTCCAGGACCTTGCCGCCATTCCGCTGATCGCGCTCGTGCCGCTATTCGCGGCCGGCGGCAGCGAGCAGCCGGCCATGGATCTGCGCGCCGGCGTGCTCGCCATCTTCACCATCATCGGGGTGATCGTGGCGGGCCGCTTCCTGCTCAGCAGACTCTATCGCATCATCGCCGCCACCGGCGTGCGCGAGGCGATGACGGCGAGCGCGCTGCTCACGGTGGTCGGCGTGGCGCTGGTCATGGAAGCTGCGGGCCTCTCTGCGGCGCTCGGCTCGTTCATCGCCGGCGCGCTGCTCGCCGATTCCGAATACCGCCATCAGATCGAAGCCGACATCGCGCCCTTCGAGGGGCTGCTGCTCGCGGTGTTCTTCATCGCTATCGGCATGTCGATCGACTTGAGCGTGGTAGTGGCGGAGCCGCTCCAGCTCATCGCCATCGTCATCGGCCTCGTCGCCGTCAAGGCAGCCATCCTTTATGTGCTTGGCCGCTGGTGGGGATTGAAGAGCGAACCGGCGCGGCGTCTCGGGCTCGTCATCAGTCAGGGCGGCGAGTTCGCCTTCGTGCTGTTCGCGGCCGGGGTCGGCGCGCACGTCATCGGTCAGCACCTAGCCAATCTGCTCGTGTTGGCGGTGACCTTGTCCATGGCGGCGACGCCGCTTCTGCTGCTCATCGACGAAACGATCTTCCGCGCCCTGGAGCCGGAGAAGCCAGAATACGAAGTGCCGCCGGAAGGCGATCAGCACGTCATCGTCGCGGGCTTCGGCCGCTTCGGGCAGATCGTGGCCCGCGTGTTTCGCGCCCGCCGCATTCCCTTCACGGCGCTCGACTCCAATGTCGAGCAGGTGGATTTCGTGAAGCGCTTCGGCTCGAGAATCTATTACGGCGATGCCGGGCGGCTCGACATTCTGCGCGCGGCGGGCGCCGACAAGGCGCGCGCCTTCGTGCTCGCCATCGACGATGTCGACGCCTCGCTCAGGGTGGCCGAGATGGTGCGCAGGCACTTTCCCGACCTGCCGGTCTACGCGCGGGCGCGCGACCGTATCCATGTGCACAAGCTGATGGATCTCGGCGTCGAAATCATCGAGCGCGAAACGTTCCTCTCGGCGCTCGAACTGACGCACAGGCTGCTGCGCGGGCTCGGCTTGAGCGAGCCTGAGGCCAAGCGGTTGCTGGCGACCTTCAAGCGGCAGGACGAGAAGCGTCTTTACGACGACTACAAATATTACACGGACCTGGAGAAGGTCCGCGCCAACGCGCGGACGGCGGCGG
>DATDLA010000142.1:0-3830 GCA_036519535.1 Methyloceanibacter sp. | reverse complement strand
GGGGGCGAGCACGAGCGCCGGGCGCTGCGTCGCCTCGATGACCTTGGCCATGGTGAAGGTCTTGCCCGACCCGGTGACCCCGAGCAGCACCTGGTCGCGCTCATGCGCGTTGGCCTGCGCCACAAGCTCGGCGATGGCCTGAGGCTGATCGCCCTTGGGCGAAAGCTCGGATTGAATGTGCAAAGGCACGCCGCCCTCGCTCTTGTCGGGGCGGGACGGCCGGTGCGGGGTGAATGATGCAGCTTCGCCGGTCACCAGCGGATGGTCCTGCATCAGGGGTTGCGGCGACTCGCCGAAGCCAGGCGGTCGGCGGTCGGCGCCCGGCGGCAGGCCGGTCGACGGCAGGCCGGTGGCCTCACCCGTGACGGCGCGTGGCTCGGCGCGCGAGCCAAAGGTCTTCGGTCCACGATAGGGCATCGTCGCAATATGGCGGCGGGGAGGGGAGTTGGCTAGGCCTCGGCTCCGGAACTCAGCTCAAGGCTTTTAGTGCAGTGCAGTATAGCCAGTTTGCGGGCGTGCGACCCTCGGATTTTGCAGGCTCTTTTGCTGGCGGCAGCAGCGAGTCGCCTAGCCGGTTGACGAGGCGCACCATGCGCCCGCCACAATGCAGCTTTCTGCTGCGAGCGTCGTATAATAAAAAAAACAATTGACTCGTCGCGCGGGACGGCAAGCTTGGACCTGTAAAGAATGATTCGTGCATGCACGCGCCCGCTGTCGGCGGCCGCCTGCGGGCAGTAGATCAGAATCGGAGCAGAACCATGGCTACGAGAACGAGTGGGAAGAAACGCTCAACGAGCAAGAAAACGAGTGCACGCAAGACCACCCGCCGCGCGAGCGCCACGCGGGCGGGAGCGAAGAAGACCAGCGCCAAGAAAAAAGCCCCGGCGCGGAAGAAGGCCGCGGCACGCAAGCCGGCCGCGCGCAAGACCGCGGCTCGCAAAGCGCCTGCGAAGCGCGCAGCGGCGAAGAAACCAGCCGCGAAACGCGCCGCGCCAAAGAAAAAGGCCGCAGCGAAGAAGCCGGCAGTGGCAGCGCCGAAACCAATGGCCCCGGCACCAAAGCCGGCCGCAACGCCCCAACCGGCGCCGCGACCCATGGCGCAGCCTGCGATGGCAACGCCCACGCCTCCGCGGCCTGCCGCTCCCATGGGCGGTGGAGGAATGCCGCCGCGTCCTGCCGGCGGCATGGCCACACCCGGGCCATCCTCGGGCGGCGGCGGCATGCCAAGCTCAAGTCCAAGCCCAAGCGCGCAGCCTTATCGGCCGTCCTGGGCGCGAGACGACGACGACATGTAGTTGAAAGGGGGAGGGAGGGCGCTGCGCCATCCCTCCCTTGCCAGCTAGTCGGTGTCGGCGACGAGGCCGCCAAGGTTCAGCCGCTCCATGCCGTCGAGCCAATGCTCTGCGAGCAGCGGGTGGTCGAGCAGATAGTTTTCGGTCGGCACCTCGCGGCGCTCGAAGGCACGCGCCACGAGGTCGTTCCACTCCTCAGGCTCTGCGTCGCCGCGGCCGAGCCACATCAGGGCCACGAGCTCGGCCCGCTGGCGGGGCGTCAGCCCCTGAATCTCCTCGATCACCTCCTCGCGGCTCAGATCTCCCTCCTCGTCCTGCAGCGCGCCGAGCGGGATCTCGTCGTCGATCGGGTTGGAACCGTTGTCGGGGATGTCGGTCTCTTCCTTGGCCATGAAGGATCGCACCTTGACGATCAGGCGACGGAGATAATCAGGGTCGATGGAAAGCTCCGCCATCGGGCCTTCACTCCGGTTTCACGCTCCAGGTCTGAGCGAGGCGGCCGCTCCCGGATCTCCGGACGGCCGATGCCGCCCGGAGCATCGCGCCGGAACTACACGCCCCGAAAAACGTTTCCCACCGCCAGGATGATATAGGCGATGATGGCCACCCAAAAGGCATTGGCGCTGATCAAGGGAATTGCCACGAACGTGCCGATGATGGCGAGCACCGCCAAAATCAGCGAAATGACGAAAACCGCGGTGGTCGGCGGTGACAAATTCATCTCCAGCCCTCCCTCTTATTGACGGGCGAAATTTAATCGTTTTCTGTCAAAAAGCGAGGCGCTTGACCTGCTTGCGCACAGGCCGGACGCGCCGGGGGAGCCTGTCTGGGCACAACGGAGGAGAGAAGCGATGCGTCCCATCATGCGGTTGATCCTCGGGCTTTGTGCTCTCGTCGTGATCTTGGCGGGCGTGGCGCTGGCGCTTCCCGGGCATGTGACGGTGGCGCGGTCGGTGGTGATCAATGCGCCCGAGCCCGTGATCTTCCCCTACCTCAACAATCTGCATCGCTTCGGCGACTGGTCGCCCTGGGCGGCGCGCGATCCGCAGCTCACTGTGGCCTATTCCGGTCCGGAGCAAGGCAAGGGTGCCAAGGTTGAATGGACGAGCAACAAGCCATCGGTCGGCGCCGGCAGCATGGAAATCGTTGAAAGCAGTCCAAACCGGCATATCGATCTTGCCGTGAGCTTCAACGGCTTGGATGGAACGAGCTACTACGAGGTCGTGCCCTCAGGCTCTGGCAGCAAGGTGACGTGGGGCTTCGGTTACGAGTCGGGCACGAGTCCGCTCAAGCGCTGGAAGGGTTTGCTGCTCGATCGCTATATCGGGGCCGAATACCGCGACGCTCTCGCCAAGCTGAAGGACAAGATCGAAACCGAGCGGAAGCCGGTGGCGCCAATGCCGCCGAGCGCGACGATCGTGCCGGAGCAGCCTGGCGCAGTCGCGCCAGGTGTCGCGCCCGAAGGCGCCGTGCCGGGCACTCCCGCGCCGGCGGAGGCGCCAGTTGCCGAGCAGCCGCAAGCAGCGCCTACGGCAACCGATCCGGCAGCGACCCAAGCTGCGACGCCGCCGGCAGCGCAGCCGGCGCCGGCGGCTTCTTCAACGCGGACACCCACCAAGAGGCCAAGGCGTCCGTAAGGGATAGCGGCTAGAGTTTCTTCTGCTCGATTTCGGCTCGGTTCCCCTGGATCGCTTCGATCATCAGGTGGAAGGCGCCAGGAATTGAGGACTCGAGCGGAGAGCAATCGGCCGCTGGAGCGGCGGCCGGTGGCGGCGCGCCTGGCTCCCAGAGCCGGTCGTCGCGGTCTTGCTCAGCGAAAACCTCCTCGCCAGCGACCCTAACAGCATCCGCGTCCTCGCCGATCCCGGCACCGTCGGAGGCCAAATGCGGATCGCGTGCGTCGATGCCGACCGGCTTGCGTGCAGGCTCGGAAATCTGCTGGGAAGTCTTGGCGTCCTGGTTGCAGTGCATGGCCGCGCTGAGGCCAAGCCGCGGCACCACGGAATTAACGGCGGGAGTGGCGTGGTCCCAGGGCCATGGCTTCGGCTGAGGCTCGCCGGCAAGGGCGTGCTTCCAGGCCGCTTGGCGTAGCGACTGGGCAAGGCCAGTCTTGGCTTTATGGTACAGGCTCCCTTCTCCCGGCAGCAGGCCGAGCGCGGCGACCAAGGCGACGGCCAATCCAATCTTCCAACCCGGCGCTTGGCGCAGGCGAAGGAAGTGGAGGAGGAGCTGCACCGGCCCCCGTTCCGGCATCAGATCCCCCTCCTAATCCGCCGCGGGGAGGTAGAATCGCGGCGGTGGCAACGCCACCATGCAAGCGTCACCACGCAAAGACTCGCGAGAAGCACCGCGAACACAGTCGGCCCCCCCTCACGGGCCGCGAGCAGACCCGGCAGGCCGACTTGAAATGCGAGGAGAGCGGAGAAGAGAAAAAGTGTCTGGAGGAGCGAGGTCGATTGCAGCACCCGCTCGTTGAAGTGCGGAGCCTGGCGTTGAATGTTCATTGCCTTGGCCTTTGATGATCCTCCGGCACCAGGC
>DATDLA010000141.1:0-5600 GCA_036519535.1 Methyloceanibacter sp. | reverse complement strand
GCCCGCGCCTTCCGGCGCCACCGGCGACGGCGGCTTTCGCGCAAGCGCTGAGCTGATGAGCGTGGTCGGCTGCTCAGGTGAGGACTTCGCCTCGATCCTGAGGGCGCTTGGCTTCCGGTGCGACCAGCGGAAGCTTGAGCCGACCGACATCCGCGCCATCGAGCTTCCGCCTGACGGCAATGGCTCCGAAGCGCCGGCTCCGACGAACGAGCCCGCTTCTCCGCCGGACATCGCCTTCGACGAGATCTGGCGTCCGGGCAAGCGGAACGAGGGGCGGAAGCCTCAAGCCCACCAGGCGAAAGGCAAGCCGCACCGCCGCGAACGGCAAGGACAGGCCCCGCGCCAGCCCGAGCAGCTGCCGCGCCTTGAGCGCAAAGAGCGCCCGCGCCCGTCTGATACCTCGCCTTTTGCCGTGCTCGCCGAGCTTCGCCGTAATCTTGCCGCGAGGCGCCCGGAGGGTAGCTGACGGGATTCAGATGGACGGTCAGCGGCTCGATAGATGGCTGTGGTGCGCGCGGCTCGTGAAGACGCGATCGCTTGCCGCCAAGCTGATCGAGGGGGGCAAGGTCAGGGTCAACGGCGAGCGCGCGCTGAAAGTGAGCCGCCATGTGCGCCTGGGCGACGTGGTGACCGGGACCGGCGCGGGCGCCGGGCGCCTTTTCGTGGTGCGGGTCATGGGAGAGGCCGAGCGGCGGGGACCGGCGCCGGTCGCCCGCTCCCTCTACGAGGATTTGACGCCCGAGACGCCTCCTTCGGCTTCGGGGGTCGCGCGGATCGAGGTCCATCGCGGGCTGCGGCCGACCAAGCGCGACCGCAGGCGTCTCGAGGCGATCAAGGCCGTCGATGCTTGAGGCGCGGAAGTGGTCTCGCGGGCCGCGCGCTTTGCGGCCATTCGAATAACAATTGCTTGCCTTGTACTGGTGCCGCGATTGGGATAGGCAAAACCCCTCATCGGCCGCATGTCTAGGGGGCGAGGTGGCCGGAACTAAGGGCTAGAACGCGGGCTTTAGCTCGAAGCCAAGTGGGATCGATGACGTACGTCGTCACTGAAGTCTGCATCAAGTGCAAATACACCGATTGCGTCGAGGTCTGCCCGGTGGACTGCTTCTACGAGGGCGAGAACATGCTCGTGATCCATCCCGACGAGTGCATCGATTGCGGAGTGTGCGAGCCCGAATGCCCGGTCGACGCCATCAAGCCTGACACCGAGCCTTCGCTCGACCGCTGGCTCGACCTCAACCGCGAATATTCGGAAAAGTGGCCGAACATCACCACCAAGAAGCCGGCGCCGCCCGACGCCGACGCCTTTGTCAACGAGCCCGACAAATTCAACAAATATTTCAGCCCCAACCCCGGTGAGGGGGACTAGGGGCGCAGCGCTCGCAAAATTATTCACCTTACTGTCAAAATGTCGCATGTTGCGGTGCAAAACGGACCGTGCTGCGGCACCGCATGACTTTCGGATTTACTAAGATTGTGTTATATTGGTGTTGAAATGGCGCGGACTGCCGCCAGTGAGCACCAAGAGAGGCGTCCCTAGTTGCGGGTACGCTTTTTTTCCGTCTTGAGGGAGGTTACGCGATCGGGGGTTCCTGATCGACGTTCCTTTTTGCGCTCACTGCCACGACAAACCTTGGATTTAAGCCTTGCAAGAGGCTCTGAGGACTACGATCTAAGGTTTCGTGTGGACGCGGCGGAAAGATCGGCAGGGCAGCGCGCCGCTCCGATTAATTAACAGAGTGAGACGAGAGTAATGCCCGAGAAGAAGAAACCACAGCAAAGACACGGTTTTCGTACCAACGAGTATATTGTCTATCCGGCTCACGGAGTCGGCCGCATTGTGAGCATCGAAGAGCAAGAGATTGCCGGCGCAACTCTTGAGCTGTTCGTCATCAACTTCGAGAAAGACAAGATGACGCTCAGGGTGCCGACCGGCAAGCTCGAGATCGTCGGCATGCGCAAGCTCTCAGAGGACAAGATCGTCAAGAAGGCGCTCGGCACGCTGAAAGGCAAGGCCCGCGTCAAGCGCACCATGTGGTCGCGCCGGGCGCAGGAATACGAGGCCAAGATCAACTCCGGCAATCTCGTCGCCATCGCCGAGGTGGTGCGCGACCTTTACCGGTCAGAGGCCCAGCCCGAGCAGTCCTATTCCGAGCGGCAGCTTTACGAAGCGGCTCTCGATCGCATGGCGCGGGAGATCGCCGCCGTCGAGCGCATGGATGAGGCAAGCGCCGTCGCCAAGATCGATGACGTGCTCGCCAAGACGGCGCGGCACGCCAAGCTTGCGGCAGAGGCCGACGCGCGCACCCGCGCGGCCTAGTCCACATTGATCCAGGTCTTGAACCGTTAGGCCCGGCTCGTGCCGGGCCTAAGCTTTTTGCACGCTAGAGCGCGATCGCTCCGGCCGGCGCGTCGGGGGCTTGCGCGCCGGGCAGGAGCTCGATCTGCTCGACATGGGTCGCGTGGATCATCGGCCCGTTCCGCCACTCGATCCAGCCGCGCACCCTGAGCTTCTTTCCGGCGAACGCCTTAGGATCGATGCCGGCAGCCTTGAAGGCCTCGCCGTCCTTGCGCTCGATCAACACCGTGAAATCCTTTCGCCAATCCTTGTCGAAGTTGAGATAGATGCGCCCCGACGCTTCGCCGACTTGCGCCACCACGCCTTCGACCAGCTGGTAGCTGCGGGTGAGACGCCCTAGGCGCTCGACATTGTCGGCGGCAAGCACGCGGTAGGCCCAAGACCCCCAGATCCCTTCGCCCTTTGCCCTGGCCTCGGCCTCGCGGGAAAGCAGCTCGCTCACGCAGGCATGATTGTCAGGGAAAGAATAGACCCGCGCGAGCCCCTTGGCCACAAGCTCGCCTTGCAGCCAGATGCGCTCGCCGCCCTTCACCACATAGACTTGCGCGAGCGCATGCCCGTGGCGATCGGCGCGGGTGCCGCCATAGCGAAGTTCGACCTCGGCGCCGGAGGCAAGTTTCGACAGAGCCTCCTTCGCCTCGTTGACCATCGGCCAGGGACGGTCGCCCTGTGCGGCGATGGGCGCAATCGGCGCCTTGGCATTGACGAGCCATACGACCGTGCCGTCGGTGAGTTGAAGCGTCTCGCCATCCTTGACCTCGGCCACCGTGCCTTTCTGCGGCTCGGAGAGTTCGCAGGCCAAGGCAGAAGCGGAAGGGGGTGCGAAAGAGAGGCAGGCTGCGGCGAGAAGAGACCCAAGAGCGACATGTCGGTGATGCAACATCGGAAGCCCCCTCAACTCGATTGTGTTCCTATTTTGTTCTACAACCTGATTCACGTCAAGAGGAATCGTCGGGAGCGTGCTTTTACGCAGGGCAAACTCATCGAGAGCGCGCGTCTCACGCATGCTTGCGCGAGGATCGCACCGCGGATAGGCCTATATATCCGTTCGCGGCAATCGCGCCGGCGCGCCGAAGCGGGGACCCCGTAGCTCAGTAGGATAGAGCATCAGATTCCTAATCTGAGGGTCGCAGGTTCAAATCCTGCCGGGGTCACCACTCACAATGCCCGCCACTACAGCCAGCTCATGGGCCTTCGGGTCCGCGGCAATTGCGGTGGTGGACTTGCTTCCGGCGTCCGGCGCTCATCCCGACGTTCGCCGGCAAGGTCCGGCCAGGTTTCGGGGCGCTCGATATGCGGCGGCAGCATCGTCAGCCCGTTGCCGATGCTGCCGAACAGCTGACCTTCCGTGAGGCCTTTGACTTGCGCCAGATTCGCGCCACTCAAATCGGCGCGCATCAGCCGGGCTCCGGCGAGATTGGCCTTGTCGAGATTGGCGTTGCGCAGATTGGCGTAAGAGAGGTTGGCGCGATCGAGACGCGCATAGGTCAAATCGGCCTCCGACAGATCGGCGCCTTCGAGATTGGCCTCGGACAGGGTGGCGCGGCCGAGCCTCGCCCCGCGCAACCGCGCGTTCGCCAAATTGACCGGCCCTCCGGTGAGCGGGCCCAACTGGCATTCGATCACGGAAGGGGCAATGCCGGTGAGATCGGGGATGATCCAGGGATAGTCGTCGCGCCAAGCGTTCCACGCGCGCGCGCCCCGTCGCAGAATCTCGCTCCACTCTGCGGGCCCACAACGCAAAATATCCATGGGCTCTGGGACGCACACCATCGCCGCACACTCGAACGCCACAAAGATACTGGAACAGGAACGCAGAACTGACTGCCTCGGACGGTAGAGCAAATCTGGTCGCATTCCTATTGCGCTCACACTCGCTCGTGACGGTTCTTTGACATCCGTGGCGCGCGCAACACACTTCGTAAAGCTGGTGCCTCGTCGCGGCCGAAGTGGTCTGCTAAATTGAATCTCAATTCGCTGACCTAAGTGCAATCCTGCCCGAATGAAATCATGCGCAGCGCCTCTCGCCCCAGCGTCCGGTTCTGGATTTTTGCCGCCGTCGTCGCTGTCGCCGCCGCGGCAGTCGCGCCGGTCCTCTACCGCACCGCCGTGCTTGGGTCCGGCTTCCTCGCCCAACGGCTATGCGGGGACGTATTTATCTCTAAACGTGACCCCGACGCCGTACTTGCCGAGGATTTGAATGGTGCTGGCTACGAGCTGCTGTGGTTCTTTCAGCCGAGCGTTGACCGCGAGAGGCGGCTTGTCACAGCCTCGGCTTTCGGTATCGGCCGGCAAATCTCCGTTTTCCGAGAAGGGTTTGGCTGCACGCACGTTGTCGGCAAGAGCGAGGGCGAGCTTCGCGATGAGACCGCAAATCTATTCGCCACGACTCAGCCTCCCGACCTCCATGCGCTGTGGCCGGAAGGGGAACGCGTCGATCTTGAGGCGCTTCCGAAAGGTGTGGACGGCCCCGCGCTCGAAAAGGCGATGGACGCGGCTTTCGCCGAGCCTGATCCGGCCCATCCCCGCCATACCCGTGCGCTGGTGGTCGTCTATCAAAGCCGCATCGTGGCTGAGCGCTATGCGCCTGGCTTCGATGCCGCCATGCCGCCTTTGGGTTGGTCTTTGAGCAAGGCTGCGCTCAATGCGCTGGTGGGAGAGCGCGTTGCGGACGGCAAGCTTGCTCTTGGCGACAGGGCGCTGCTGCCGGTGTGGCAGGGAAGCGACGATCCGCGCCGCGACATCACCCAGATGCTGTTTGCGCAAGGCGACATGGCGGGCTTCGCTGCCTCAAAGCCTCTCATTCATCCGCCCGGCACCGTTTGGCACTATTCCGGGGGCACCTCGCTCATTCTTTCCCGCCTGTTGCGCAATTCGTTTCAGAGCGAGAGGGACTATGTGCGCTTTCCGCGCGAGCGGCTGTTCGACCCGCTCGCCATGCGGAGCGCGGTGATCGAGGCGGACGACTCAGGCACCCTCGTCGCCGCCTCCTTTATGTACGCCTCGGCGCGCGATTGGGCGCGGCTCGGGCTCCTGTTCCTGCAGGATGGCGTGTGGCAAGGCCGGCGCCTGCTGCCCGAAGGTTGGGTCGCCTACACCCTGACGCCGGCGAGCGCCGCCCCGACGCGAGATACGGCGCCCATATGTGGCTGAAGATTCCTGAGGCACGGGATCTCGGCGAGCCGCCGATGCTCGAGGAGTCCTATTACATGCTCGGCTATGACCAGCAGGTCGTCGCCGT
>DATDLA010000140.1:0-2980 GCA_036519535.1 Methyloceanibacter sp. | reverse complement strand
ACCGCTTCAGCGACACGGCGCACCGGGGTTCCTATGATAGAATCCCCGTCGCCGCGAAACACGACAAGGGTGTGTTTCTTCCCGACGGCGTCACCGAAGTTGAGCCCGACGGCTGCCTGTGGCGAAAGCGCAAGCCTTAATAGCGCCACTGAGCCCCCCGAGGTTAGATCAAGTCACAGCATTTCCAGTGCAAGTATGGGTCGAAAAAGCATCTTTCATTACGTTAAGCGCGGCAAGTTCGCGAAGGTGGCCTCGTTGCTGCATCCCGGCTGCCACCAGGGGCCAAACCGGACCGCGCTCAATCGGTACCCTGAGATTTTCGCCGCTGCTGCCGCCGCCGCACCCGATGCGCGCCGCATTCTCTCCTGCGAGCGCAGATCGTCGGCGCCGAAATCAACCCGGTGGTCCTGCTCAAGGCCATGAAGAATCGCAGCGACAGAATTCGTTTCGTCTATGCCAGCGACCGCATCCTGAAAAGATTAGGCGGTTTCGACGCGCTCTTCTGCGTGCCGTGCTGCGCAGCGCCGGCCATTATCCATTCGAGATTTACGAGGAGCGTGCGCTCTTTCTTGAGACCCTGGTCCGGCCCGGCGGGCTCTTGGTGATTCACAATTCGCCCTACCGTTTCGGTGACGCGGCTCGCAAGCACTCCTATGAGACCATCCCCGTCGACGCGAGCCGGGACATCGGTTCATTCCTTCCCGATGGCGTGACCGAGGTCGAGCCCGACGGCAGCATATTTCGCAAGCTCTCGACTTGAGTGGACTCAAGACGTGGATGGCCGGGACAAGCCCGGCCATGACGCTGCTATTTTAACAGCGCAGACAGCACCGCCTTCAGAGGCTCGTCGGCCGGCGGCATGGCGTAGGAAACAAGCTCGGCAGGTATCACCCAGAGAAGCTCCTGGCCTTCATGCGGCCTCACCTCTCCCCGCCAGCGGCGGCAGAGGAAAAGCGGCATGAGCAGATGGAAGTCCGGGTAAGCGTGGCTCGCGAATGTGAGCGGCGCGAGATCGGCTGCCGCGATCTCGATGCCGAGCTCCTCGGCAAGTTCACGGACCAGCGCATGCTCCGGCGACTCTCCCGGCTCGACCTTGCCGCCGGGAAACTCCCAGAGCCCGACAAGCGAACGCCCTGGCGGGCGTTTGGCGATCAGGATCCGGCGGTTCCCGTCAAGCAGCACGCAGGCCGCGACCAGAACGAGTGGACGCGTGCCGCTTTCCATCTCGCGCATCAGGACCGGTAGTCGGCATTGATGGCGATGTAGTCGGCGGTCAGATCGCAGGTCCACGCGGTCGAGGATGCGTCGCCCACGCCGACATCGACGGTGATGGCGAGCTCTTCGCGCTTCATATAGGCGGCACCAAGCGCCTCGCTGTAGGTGGGCGCCACCTCGCCCTCCTTGGCGACCTGAATATCGCCGAAAGAGATGGCAAGCCTGTCGCGGTCGGCGGCTTCGCCCGCCTTGCCGACGGCCATGACGATGCGGCCCCAATTGGGGTCTTCGCCTGCAATCGCGGTCTTCACCAGAGGCGAATTGGCGATGGCGAACGCGATCCTCCGCGCTGCTCGCGCACTCTCCGCGCCGGTGACCCGCACCGTGACGAACTTCGTCGCCCCCTCGCCGTCCTTCACCACTTGGTGCGCAAGATCGAGAAGCACCTCGGTGAGCCCGGCGCGAAAACTCGCAAGCCGCGGATCGTGCGGCAGACCGATATGCGGCGCACCGCGCGATGCGGCGGTACCGGTGGCGAACAGGAGCAGCGTGTCGCTGGTCGAGGTGTCGCCGTCGATGGTGATGGCGTTGAAGGTGGCGTCCACGGCGGGGCTAAGGATCTCATGCAGAGGTCCCGGCTCGATGGCGGCATCGGTGAACAGAAAGGCGAGCATGGTCGCCATGTCCGGCGCGATCATGCCGGCGCCCTTGGCGATGCCGTTGATGGTGACGGGCACGCCCTCGATCTCGGCCTGGCGCATGGCGAGCTTCGGATAGGTGTCGGTGGTCATGATGGCGCGGGCGGCTTGGTCGATCCCTTCGGGGCCGGCGTTGGCGGCAAGCCCGGCGAGCAGGCTCGTGAATTTGGACGGGTCAAGCGGCTCGCCGATCACCCCGGTCGAGGCGATATACACGTCGGCTTCGAGGCAATCGGCGGCGGCGGCGGCGGCTTCCGCCGTGAGCTTCACCGCGTCCCGCCCACGCTTGCCGGTGAAGGCATTGGCGTTGCCGGAATTGACCACGAGGGCTCTTGCCATCCCGTGCTCAAGCCTGGCTCGGCACCACTCGACCGGGGCCGACGCGGTCTTCGACCTGGTGAGCACGCCGGCGACCGTGGTGCCGGGATCGAATAGGGCGAGCAAGAGATCGGTGCGGCCGGGATAGCGGATGCCCGCCGCGCAGCTGGCGAAGCGCACCCCGTCAATGGCGGGGAGATGCGGCAGCACTTTCGGTGCGAATGGCGAGACCTTGCCCATCTAAAGGCTCGCGGCCCCAGGATCTAAAGCGATCCCTTAGTGATTGTCCTCGACGTTGCCCGCGGGTTCGGGCGCGTCCTCCGGCTGGGCTTCGCCTCTGACCGCGGCATCCTGCATCGACTTCTTGATCTCTGGATCGACGATATCGATCTTGGCGGCGTCGTGCAGCTCCTTGATCGTCTGCTTGGCCTTCTGGGCCGTGAGCTGGCTGATGATGGTGTCCTTGACCTGATCAAAGGTCGGCAGCGGGCGGGTCCGCTTCTCCTCGACCTTGATGATGTGCCAGCCGAACTGGGTCTGCACCGGATTGGAGATTTCGCCTTCCTTCAAGGCAAAGGCCGCGTCCTCGAACGGCTTCAGCATCTGGCCGCGGCTGAAGAAACCGAGATCGCCGCCTTCGGCGCTCGGATCTTTCGACTTCTCCTTGGCCACCGTGGCGAAATCCTCGCCCTTCTTCAGCCGCTCTTGCACTTCCTTGGCCTCGGCCTCGGTGGCCACCAGAATGTGGC
>DATDLA010000139.1:0-2536 GCA_036519535.1 Methyloceanibacter sp. | reverse complement strand
ATCTCACAGCAACGCCCTGGTTAAGCGCGCGCCATCTGTACGAGAGGCGGCTCGGCTTGCGGCAGGGCGGCCGGCTTATCGAAGGTTTCGCCGGCGAAGAACCCGATCCACACCTGCCACAACACGAACGCCAGGATGGTAAGGAGCGCAATAATTCCGAAAATTTTACCGAAATGCAGCGGCATGATCCCTCCTTATGCCTCGCGCCAAACCTCGAGGCGCAACCTGGATCAGCATCGGCACCAATTGCAAGGCTGGACGGAAGGCCATAGGAAAGGTCAGGCTAACCACACCCGCTTTAGAGGCGCATCGGTGCAAGATATCGCGGAGCAGCGCCCTCGCGCCGGTGCGGACCCTCTCGGCCGGTGCGGCGCGCCGCGCGACGTTCTCGTGGTCTGCTCGACCTTTCGCGACCATCGTGAGCTGCACCGGCTTGCCCGTCCCGGCTTCCGCTATCTGTTCCATGACTATGCGAGCACGAGCCTCGAGGAGCTGATCGGCAGCAGGGCAGAGGGGCTCGACGGCGTCGCCGACCCAATCGCCGAGATCGCGCGCATCGGCGCCGAGGTCGCGGAGCGCGATGTCGCGGCGATCGTCAGCACCGACGACTACCCCGGAGCCGCACTCGCCGCGGTGCTCGCCAAGGAGCTGGGACTTCCGGGGCCGGACCCGAGGGTCAGCCTCATCTGCCAGCACAAATATCTGTCGCGCATGGCGCAGGCCCGCATCGTTCCGGACGCGGTTCCCGCCTTCTGGCCGATCGACGTCGCCGAAGAGGCCGCGCTTCCCGACGGCATTACGTTCCCGGTTTTCGTCAAGCCGATGAAGTCGTTCTTCTCCATTGGCGCGCAAAGGATCTGCTCCGCGGCCGAACTTGCCGAGGCGAAACACCGGTGGATGGCGCTCGACGATTTCTTCCTGCCGCTCGAGCGGCTTCTCCAACGCGAGGCGGGGGTCGAGATCGGTACCACGCGCCTTATCGCCGAAGGCCTGCTCAAGAGCCACCAGGTCACGGTCGAAGGCTATGCCTTCGGCGGGGAGGTCGACATTCTTGGTGTGGCCGACTCGATCCTCTTCCCCGGCACGCTCGCCTTCTCGCGCTTCGAGTACCCGTCCGCGTTGCCTGACGGGGTTCAGGAGCGCATGGCAGAGATGGCGCGGCGACTCATGGGTGGGCTCGGCTTCGACAACGGGCTGTTCAATATCGAGATGATTTATGACGGACGCGAGGACCGCATCGCCGTCATCGAGATCAACCCGCGCATGGCCTCGCAATTCGCCGACCTCTACGAGAAGGTCGACGGCACCAATGCCTATGAGGTTCTTCTGGATATCGGCACCGGGGTCAGGCCTTCGCCGAAGCGCCGCCAGGGCCGGTATCAATTCGCGGCGAGCTGCGTGCTGCGCACCTTCGATGACTGCGTGGTGGCAGCGCTTCCCTCAGTGGACCGGCTCGCCGAGCTTGAACGGCGTCATCCGGATATCAGGTTGGAGATACACGCCAGGGCGGGACGGAAACTCTCGGACGAGCTGCAAGATGGGACGAGCTTCCGCTACGGCATCATCTCTCTCGGCGGACGCGATCGGGCTGATGTGCTTCGGCGCTTCAAGGCATGCCGCGCCGGGCTTGGCATCGTCTTGCTGCCGGTCGGAGGAGGCCGAGAGAACATCGCCACGGCGGCGATGCAAGCAGCACCAATAACGGGGGCCGATCTTTACCTCAGTTGAGCGGAGGCGATTGCTCTTCACCGGTGCTGCGGGCATCATCGGTTTCCAGTGGCAACATGATCTACGGCAATGGAGCGTAGCCTTGCGAGCAACAGCCCTGCTTGTCCTCGTCCTCGGTCTTGCCGCTGGCCTGTGTCAGGCCCGCGCCGGCGATGCCGAAACCATCGCCGCCATCAACGCCGCAGCGGCCGCGCTCGACAATGCCTTCGAACGCCAAAGCGCCGAGGAAATCAAGCGCATGGTGACGGCAGACCATATTGCCGTGACGCCTTACTATGACGCTCCGCAATCGGTGGCGGAGCAGATCGCATCTTTGCCCGAGCTCAAATACGAGCAGACCATCGTCGGTGCCGTAAAAGTGGATGTGCTCGGCCCAGACGCCGGCATGCGGACCTTCACGGCGAGGCTCGACGGGACCTACAAGGGCAAGCCGGTACCATCCTCTGCCTTCGTCACCGCCATCATGGTGCGGCAGGAGAGCCAGTGGAAGGAGCGGCTCTACCAGGTCACGGCGGTGCAGCCTTAGCCCCCTGTCCCGCGATTTGAGGATGCGATAAGGTCCTCGGCCGTCAAGCGGAGTCTCGCCCAGCTTCACCACTTGAGGAACAGTGAATTGACCCTGTCTCTGGTTGCGCGTCCGTCTCTTCAGACGGCAGTTCTGACAGCTTCTCTCCTCTCATGCCTCGTAGGAAGCGCGCTCGCCAATCAGAAGGTTTGCCGTTCGCTGGAGCAGCGTTACGAGCAGATCGAGAAGGCCGCCACGACGATCGAGGTCAACGCAACCCTCTTCGCTGCCGCCGACAAGGGC
>DATDLA010000138.1:0-2689 GCA_036519535.1 Methyloceanibacter sp. | reverse complement strand
TCGATGCGAAGCGCGATCTCTCCCCGGTTGGCGATCAGGATCTTGTCGAACATGCCGAGAAGCGCTTAGCCCCTCTCGATGACCGCGAGCGGCTCGGCATATTCGACGGGCTGGCCGTCATCGACGAGGACGGCGAGCACGGTGCCTGCATGGGGGGCCGGGATGTGGTTCATAGTCTTCATGGCTTCGATGATGAGGATGGTCTGGCCCGCCGTGACCTTGGTGCCGGCTTCGACGAAAGGCGGGGCGCCGGGCTCGGGCGAACGATAAGCGGTGCCGACCATGGGAGAGTGCACCGTGCCGGGATGATGGTCCTCCTTGGCCCCCCGCTCGCCAGTCTCGCGGGCCGCGCGGCCGGCATCGATGGAGAGGGCTCCGGCCCCGACCGTGACGTTGCGCGCCACGCGCACGCGCTTGCCTTCATGTTCGATTTCGATCTCGGTGAGACCGGTTTCCTCGAGGAGCTCGGCAAGCTCGCGGATCAGGTCCTTGTCGAAGGTCCCTTCCTTTTTGGTCACCCCTTGCGCTCCTCGGCCATCAGCCAGCCTTCCTCGGTTCGAGCGAGGCAGCCAGGGCCTCGATGGCAAGCTCGTAGCCAAGCGGCCCGAACCCGCAGATCACGCCTTTGGCCGCCTTCGAAATATAGGAATTGTGGCGAAAGCTCTCGCGGCGGAAGATGTTGGACAGATGCACCTCCACGCAAGGAAGCTCGGTGGCGAGCAAAGCATCGAGCATGGCGATCGAGCTATGGGTAAAGGCGCCGGCATTGACGATCACCCCCGCCGCTTTCTCCTTTGCCTCCTGAATCCAGGCCACCAGCTCGCCCTCATGATTGCTCTGCCGGAAGTCGATGGCAAAGCCCAATTTGGCCGCCTTCCGCTCGCACCGCGCCCGCACATCCTCCAAGGTTTCGCTGCCATAGACTTGCGGCTCCCGCGACCCGAGCAGGTTCAGATTGGGACCGTTCAGGACGTAGATCGGTTTGGTCATGGCGTGCGACAGGCGCGAGGGTGAGCGGCCCCGGTTTGGTGCAGGGTTGAGGGGCGAAAAGTCAGGCCGCGCCCCTTTAACAGCTTTTGCTAGGTCTAGCAAAAAGCCGGAAACGTCCGGTTACCGCCAAAGGAGGACCGTTAACAGGTGCTCGCGCAGCCCTTCTCCCGGACCTCGGCGACATTTTTCTTGAGCTGATCGAACAGATCGTCAGGGGCTCCGGGAATCACGCGATCCCCGATCAGATAGAGCGGCGTGCCCTGCAGATTGAGCTTCTGGGCAAGCTCCTTGGCCTCGTCCAGCGCCTTCTTGATGTCAGGGTCCTCGGCGTCCTTTTGCAGCTTGTCGACGTCGAGCCCTAGCTCCTTGGCGACCCGCAAGGCCTTCTCCTTGTCGGCCTTGCCTGGCTCGGAGAACAGCTTCTGATGCATCTCGAAATATTTGCCCTGCTTGTCGGAGGCAAGCGCAAGCTTGGCGGCAGCCTCTGAATCCTCGCCGAAGATCGGCAGCTCCTTGAGCACGAGGCGGATTTTGCCGTCGTTGTTGACGAGCTTGAGCACGTCGGGCAGCGCCCGCTTGCAGTAGCCGCAATTGTAGTCGAAGAACTCAACGATGCTCACATCGCCGCTGGGATTGCCGGCAACGTGGGCGACCGGCGAGCGGAAGAGCTTGTCGGCATTGTCGGAGATGGCCTTTTGTTGCTGCGCCGCCTGTTCGGCGGCCTGGCGCTTGTCGAGCTCGGTGGTCATCTCGACGAGGATCTCGGGGTTCTTGGTGAGGTAGTCGCGCAAGATGCCTTCGACGCGGGCCTGGTCGGCCGCGACCGGCCCCGAAGCACCGGCGAGTTTGCCTGCCGGGCTGTAGCGGAGGACGAGATAGCTCGTACCGGCGGCCGTCACGGCGGCGACCGCGGCGGCCACGGCCACGTTAAAGAGGACTTTGTTGAGGTTCATATTTCGGGTCTCCGGGGGGAAATGGCTCAGTCGGCGGTCGGCACCTGGAAGGCGAGTATATCATCGGCCCGAAGCCAGTTTGGCGTGCCGTCGATGAATCCGGCCTTGGCACGTTTGGCTTGCTCCTTGGCAAGTTTCAGTCGCCCTTCATAGAAATAGGCCTCCGCCGACGCAAGCTCGGCTTGCGCCAGATATTGCTGTCTGGCGCCGGCTGCCTTGGCGGCGTCGCCCTTGCGGCCGTAAGCCAGCGCCAGCTGGCGGTAGCCGGTCGCCGAGTCCGTCTCGCGGGCAAGCGCGGTGCGCAAATTTGAAATGGCGTCGTCGACATTCTTCATGCCCGGCATGGCGAGCATCGACTGGGCCAGCAAGATGCGGATGAGCGGTTCTTCGGGCGCAAGCGCCACTGCCTTCTGCAGCGCCGGGATGGCGTCGGCGGCATTGCCGCTCTCGAACAGGAACTGACCCTTGATCTCGTAGAAATACGGCCAATCAGGCTTGGCGGCGATCAAGGCGTCGAGCTGGGGCATCGCCGCCGCCGCCCCCGACTTGCGATAGGTGGCGATGGCGCGCGCATAGGCCGCGGGGAGGGAGCGATCCGTCGAGGGGTAGCGGTTGAACGTCGTCTCAGGCTGATCGAGAAAGCCGAACAGCTTGGCCTTCACCAGGTCATGCCTGACCTGAAGTTCGGGAGGGTCCTTGACGTCAAAATACGGGCTCGACTCGGCCAGCGTGCGAAGCTGGGCGAG
>DATDLA010000137.1:0-3550 GCA_036519535.1 Methyloceanibacter sp. | reverse complement strand
GTTTCTCGGCCTGCTCGGCACCTTCTGGGGATTGCTGCAGACCGTGACCTCGGTCGGCTCCACCATCAGCGCGCTCGACACCAATGGCAGCGAAAGCACCATGCTGTTCGATCAATTGAAGGAAGGCCTCGCCGCCCCGCTAAAGGGCATGGGCACCGCCTTCTCCTGCTCGATGTTCGGCCTTGGCGGCTCGCTGATCCTTGGCTTTCTCGATCTCCAGGCCGGCCACGCCCAGAGCCGCTTCTATAACGAGCTCGAAGATTGGCTCTCCGGTATTACGGAGTTGCAATCGGCGGAAGGCGCGACCGTCACCGGCGTGCCGCCGCAGCTCCGCTTCGCCCTCCTCGACATGCAACGGTCGCTGTCCGACTTGAGTGAGAAGATCGAGCTCCGCGTGCTCGGCGACAATACCGGAGACGCGGTGAAGGACCTCGCCCAAGGCGTGGAAAAGCTGATCAGGCAGATGCGCGCCGAGCAGAAGGTGGTGCGCGAATGGGCCGACGAGCAGGCCCAGCAGCAGCATGAGCTCGCCGTGGCGCTGAAGCAGATCACCGGCAAGGTGAAGCTGCCGGTGCATGAGGAAGAGCGGAGCTAGCCATGGCGCTGGTGAAAGCAAGGCGCGGCGGAGGCGTCACCAATTATTGGCCGGGCTATGTCGACATGCTCTCCACCCTGCTCCTGGTGGTGACCTTCCTCATGTCGCTCTTCATGCTCTCAAGTTATTTCATCACCACGCAGACGAGCGGCAAGGACACCATGCTGTCGCGGCTGAACCGCCAGCTGTCGCAGCTTACCGAGCTTCTCGCGCTCGAGCGCTCCAAGAAGGAGTCGGTCGAGGACAGCCTCTCCGCGCTGCAAGCGACGCTGATCGACAAGGACAAGGAGAATGCGCGGCTCACCGGCCTGCTTGGCGATCAGAGCGGCAAGACCGAGGGCGCCGAGGCCAAGACCAGCGAGATGAGCGGTCAGCTCGACCAGCAGAAGCAGATCACCAATGAAGCCCTGGCCAAAGTCGAGATTCTCAATCAGCAGCTCGCGGCGCTCAGGCTTCAGCTCGCAGCCTTGCAGGAAGCGCTCGACGCTTCCGAGGCCAAGGATCGCGAGAGCCAGGTCAAGATCGCCGATCTCGGGCAGCGCCTGAACGTGGCGCTTGCCAAAAAGGTGCAGGAGCTTGCCCGCTACCGCTCCGATTTCTTCGGCAAGCTGCGTGAGGTTCTCGGCGCCCGCGCCGATTTCCAGGTGGTCGGCGACCGCTTCGTGTTCCCGGCCGACGTGCTGTTCGACTCAGGCTCCGCCGATCTTAAGCCCGAAGCCATGCCCCAGATCGACAAGCTCGCCGACGCGCTGAAACAGCTCGAGACGCAGATCCCGAGCGACATCGCCTGGGTGCTCCGGATCGACGGGCACACCGACATCAAGCCGATCACCAACGTGAACTTCCCGTCGAACTGGGAGCTGTCCTCGGGGCGCGCCATCTCCGTGGTGCGCTATCTGATCGACCATGGCATTCCGGCGAACCGGCTGGCCGCCGCCGGCTTCGGCGAATTTCAACCGCTCGACACGGGCGATTCAGACGAAGCCTTGGCCAAGAACCGTCGCATCGAGCTGAAACTCACCGAGCGCTGATCTCTCCAAGACGCACCGGCACCTCTTCATCCCTCCCCTTTATGGGGAGGGTGGCGGCCCGGCATTCCCCCACCCGACGCGCCAAGACGGCTTAGCTGCGCCAAGCCGGGCGCGTCACCCTCCCCACGTTGGGGGAGGGATGACCGGCGGCGACGCCATGCGTCCTTTGGTCCTGCACTGCAGCTTGACGTTATGCGGTGATGTTATGTTATATCATCGCAATGAATGCCGCCCAGCACCACGCGCCCAAGCTTTCGCGCAATCAGGGGCAGGTCCTCTCTGCCTTGCGCAAGGCCAAGGAGCCGCTAAGCGCCTATGCCATCCTCGACCGGGTCAGGGTCGCCGGCATCTCCCATCCGCCGACGGTGTATCGAGCCCTGAATGAGCTGATCCAGCTCGGCATGGTGCATCGGCTGCAATCCCGCTCGGCCTTCGTCGCCTGCGACCATGGCGCCTGCAACGGCAAGGCCGCCTTCGCCATTTGCCGCCAATGCGAGAGGGTCGTCGAGATTTCGCTGAGCGATCGTGACGAGCGGGTGCTGCTCGCGCTCTCGCCGAAGAACATCGCGGCGGAGCAGATCACGCTCGAAATCGCTGGGCTCTGCGAAGCCTGCCGCCCGGCCAAGGCGACGTAAGCCCGGCCGCCACCTTTGCAATGTCATTGGGAGGGATGCGCGTCCATGGACCAGAGAAGCAGCATCGGCCATGAACACGGAGGCGCGCTCGCCTCTCCGCGGCAAGGCTTTTCGCTCTTGCGTCTTTCGGTGCCGGCGCGACTGGCCATCGTGGGCGCCACCGCCGCCCTGCTGTGGGCCTTCGTTTGGCTGTGGGCGCTCCGATGACCCAGGACAAGCGGCCGGCCATAAGCTTTCACGATTTGACGCTCGGCTACGACCGGCACCCCGCCGTGCACCACATCACCGGCGAAGTCGACCGCGGCGACTTGCTCGCTCTGGTGGGGCCGAACGGCGCCGGCAAGTCGACCTTGCTCAAGGGCATCGTCGGGCAGCTCAAGCCGCTGTCGGGCAGCCTCAGCCTCGACGGACTCAAGCGGACCGACATCGCCTATCTGCCGCAACAGATCGACATCGACCGCAGCTTCCCGATCGCGGTGTTCGACGCCGTGGCCATGGGTCTTTGGCGCCAGATCGGGACTTGGCGCGGCCTCGACCGCGGGCTCAACCTTGCGGTCCTGGAGGCGCTTCACACGCTCGGCCTGCAAGACTTAAGCAAACGGAGCGTGGGGGCGCTTTCGGGTGGGCAGTTCCAACGCGTGCTGTTCGCGCGCCTGCTCCCGCAAGACGCGGCCATCATCCTGCTCGACGAACCGTTTCGCGCCGTCGACACCAAGACGGTCGAGGATCTGCTGCGCCTCATCAGCCGCTGGCATAGCGAAGGCCGCACCGTGATCGCCGCGCTCCACGATCTCGATCAGGTGCGCGAGCATTTCCCGAAAACGCTGCTGCTCGCCCGCGAGGTCGTGGCTTGGGGACCGACCAAGCAAGTGCTGGCGCCGAAGAACCTCGTCAAGTCGCGGCAGCTCGTCGAGGCTTGGGACGAGCATGCGGAAATTTGCGGGCGCGGCGAGGCAGAGGGCGAGCGGATCCCGGTATGATCGACGCCATCATCGATCCCTTCGTCGAATTCGCCTTCATGCGGCGGGCGCTGGTCGGCTGCTTCGCGCTCTCGCTCGGCGCGCCGCCGGTCGGCGTATTCCTCGTGCTCCGGCGCTTGAGCCTGATGGGGGACGCCATGAGCCACGCCATTCTGCCCGGCGCGGCAATAGGCTTCCTCGTCGCCGGCCTCTCGGTGCCGGCGATGAGCCTTGGCGGTTTTATCGCCGGTATTGCGGTGGTTCTGCTCGCCGGTCTCGTCACCCGCTCCACCATCCTGCGCGAGGATGCGAGCCTCGCCGCCTTCTATC
>DATDLA010000136.1:0-2661 GCA_036519535.1 Methyloceanibacter sp. | reverse complement strand
GGCTTCTCGATGGCATGGTCGTAGCTCGGCCGCGCCACGTGGGTGGCGCCTTGCGTGACCTTGACCACCTTGCCGTTCTTCACGACCAGCTCGCCGTTCTTGAACACAAGCTCTGGCGTCTTGAACATCGCCTCACGGTCGGCGTTGTCCCGATAGACGGTGATGTCGGCGCAAGCTCCAACGCCGAGATGCCCGCGATCCTGCAAGCCGAGGCTCCGCGCCGGGCCTGCCCTGGTGATGATGGCGATCTCGTCGAGGCTGTATTGGCGGGTGATGGTCGGCAGAATGCTCATGGCCGCAGCATCTGGATTGATCTTCTGCAACATGTCGTCGCGGAAGCCTTTGTCCATCAACAGCCTGATCAGATGCGGGTAGGTATAGAACGGCGCGCCGTTCGGATGGTCGGTGGTGAGGAACATACGCCACGGATCCTCGACCAGGAGGAAGGTCTCAAGCCCGACCACCCATTGCATGGCGTTGACGAAGCTCTTGTCGCGGTAGCGGATGGGCACCACGCCGCAGCCTGCGTCGCATTCGATGTCCATGATCACCACGCGCTTCGGGTGCGCGCTCTTGCCGATGGCGTATTGGCGCATGCTGTCGCCTGACGCCGTGCAGGTCTGCCCGAACAGCACCTGGCCCACGTCGATGGAGATATTGGGGCTCTTGTTGACGAGCTCGGCGAGCCTCGCAGCACCTGACGAGAACTTGCGGTCGCCCTCAGTGCCGTAGCTCAGGAACTGGGTATGCGTCATGTGCAGCGGCAGGCCTTCCGCGGCGCGGATGGTGGCGAGCGTCGATTCGATATTGCCGGGAATGCCGAGATTGCAGCCATGCACATGCAGGGGATGGACGACGCCGAGCTCCTTCAGCGCGCGTGCCAGCGTCACGATGATCTGCCGCGGCGTCACGTGGTAGTAGACATGCTCCTCGTCGAGATCGAGCTTGCGCTGATTGAACTTGAAGGCGCTGATGCCGCCGGGATTGACCACCTTGACGGCGATCGCTTGCGCCGAATGCATGGTCCAGGCGACGTAGTCCTTGATGCGCTCGAACTCCTGCTTGGCCGCGAGCTGGCGCAGAAAATAATCGTCGCTGCCGAGCATGACGAAGGCGCCTTTGTCGACCATCGGCGTGTCGCCCATCTCCATATGCGCCTGGCGCGCATTGGCGGGCAACATGGCCGGCTCGAAGCAGGCGGTGTAGCCCATCTCGGCATAGCGATATCCGGTGACCATGGTCGAAGGCACCGCGTGGCCCGTCCCGGCGCGGGTGAGAGCGGTGCGCTTGACCTCGTCCTTCATGTGGTCCTCGGGGATCATCATGCGGGCGATGGTCATCTTGCCGCCGCCGATATGGGTGTGCGGGTCGATGGCGCCGGCCATCACCACCCGGCCCTTCACGTCGTAGTCCTGCGCCACGCGCCCGTCGGCAGGCGCGGCCACGATCTTCCCGTCGTCGACATAGATGTCGCGGACCTCGCCGCTCACTTTGTTGGCGGGGTCATAGACTTTGCCGCCGGAAAGCTTGATCGCCATTGTGAGGAAACTCCGGGCCTTTACAGCGCCGCTTCGATCGCTGCGAGCACATCGGCGGCGCGCGGAAGCTCCGCCCGATGCAGGTTCTTCAGAGGCAGCGACACGACGCTATCGCAGCGGACGAGCCGGCCGGCGTGATCCACCCCCGGCGTGCCCACCGGGATGAACACCGCGGGCTGTTGCGGAAGCTTGAGCCCAGGCGTACCGAGCACGATGGTGGGAATGTCGGTGGCTGGCGGCGAGAGGTCTGGGGAAATCGAGGCGATCCACACGAGCAGATCGCCCTCGCCCGCGGTGAGCATACGCAAGATCGAATAACGGTAAGGATCGAACTCCGGCGCGCCGCTCGCATAGGAGATGCGGAGCGGAAACCCGCTCTGCCAGGTCGAGACGGCGGCGGCCGTCACCGCGCCTTCATTGCCGCCTAGCGACAGCCCGGCAAAGCGTTGAGTCTGGTTGAGATCCTTGACGAGCCCGGTAGCCTGCTCGACGGTAAGCTCGGCATGCGGCACGTCGAGCGTCGGCGGTGCCCAGACCACGACGCCGTATTTCGCCTGCCGGCAAAGCTCGGCAAGCGCATCGATCTTGGCAAGCGCGATGCCGCCGGCTGTCTTGGCATTGACGCGAAAGCCACGTAAGCGCGCGCGGAGCGCACCGAGAACTTCGCCGATTTGCTCGACCTTGCAAGCAAGCGTGACCACCTCGCCGACCTGCGGTCCGGCCGCGTCCTTGCGCTCCGGCACCTCGCCGATGAACACGACGGTCCGCTTCGGCGCCGTGACCTCGAACATCGAGTGAGGCAGCGAGACGATGCGCTCGAAGAAGCGCGGATGCAGCTTGCGAATGTCGCTGCCGACGATAATCAAGAGATCGGCGCGGTTCCGCGTCTCGGTGAGGGTGGAGGTGGTCCAGCCCGCGCTCTGCAACACCTTGACGTTGCGTTACTGGCCTTCGCTCAAGGCATGGTCGACCACGCCGCCGGCGCGCTCGGCAAGCGCGAGCGCTGCGCGCATGCCCTCCACGCCGGTGGCAAGCCCTCCAAACAGAGGGCTATCGGCCTTGCCGATGAGCGCCGCGGCTTCCTTGACGGCCTCGGCCAACGTGACGTCCTTGCCTCCGATCT
>DATDLA010000135.1:0-3516 GCA_036519535.1 Methyloceanibacter sp. | reverse complement strand
CACCTATCTCGAGCAGCTCTGCGCAAGCTACCAGCAGGCGCCGGATTCGGTCGGCCCCGAATGGCAGGCGTTTTTCGCAAGCCTGAGGGACGACAAGGACGACGTGTTGTTACAGGCGCGGGGACCGTCCTGGAAGCCGTCGAACGGGCTCGAGGCCACCGTGATGGCGCCGGCCGCCTTCACAGAGGAGCAGGCGCTTGCCGCGGCGCAAGACACGTTGCGTGCCCGCATGCTGATCCGCAACTTCCGCACCCGCGGCCATCTCATCGCCAAGCTTGATCCACTCGATCTCTCTACCCGCAAGGAGCATCCGGAGCTCCGGCCCCGAACCTATGGCTTTACCAAGGCCGACTATGACCGTCAGATCTATCTCGGCGGGGCGCTTGGACTTGAGTTCGGCACGCTGCGCCAGGTCCTCGACATCCTGAAGCGCAGCTATTGTGAGCATATCGGCACCGAATACATGCATATCTCCGATCCCGAGCAGCGGGCCTGGATCCAGGAGCACATCGAGCTTCCCGAGAGTGCCGTCCGCTTCACCCCGGAAGGCAAGAAGGCGATCCTCAAGAAGCTGATCGAGGCAGAGATCTTCGAGCGCTTCCTCGACGTGAAATATACCGGCACCAAGCGGTTCGGGCTCGACGGCGGCGAGTCCTTGGTGCCGGCGCTCGAGCAGGTGATCAAGCGCGGCGGTCAGCTCGGGCTCAAGGAGATCGTCATCGGCATGCCGCATCGTGGGCGGCTCAACGTGCTCGCCACGGTGATGGCGAAGCCCTACCGGGCGATCTTCAACGAGTTCAAAGGCGGCTCAGCCCATCCCGACGAGGTCGAAGGCTCCGGCGACGTGAAGTATCACCTCGGCGCCTCGTCCGACCGCGAGTTCGACACGAACCGCGTGCATCTGTCGCTGACCGCCAATCCTTCGCATCTTGAGATCGTCGACCCCGTGGTGCTCGGCAAGGTGCGGGCAAAGCAGGATCAGCTTCACGACCGGGAACGGCGGGAAGTGCTGCCGGTGCTGCTGCATGGCGATGCCGCCTTCGCCGGCCAAGGCGTGGTGGCGGAATGTTTCGGGCTATCGGGCTTGCGCGGCCACCGCACCGGCGGCTCGCTCCACTTCATCGTCAACAATCAGATCGGCTTCACCACGGCGCCGCGCTTTGCGCGCTCTTCGCCCTATCCTTCGGACGTGGCCAAGATGATCGACGCCCCGATCTTTCACGTGAACGGCGACGATCCTGAAGCCGTGGTTTACGTGACCAAGCTCGCCGTCGAGTTCCGCCAGCGCTTCGGCAAGCCGGTTGTCATCGACATGTTCTGCTACCGGCGCCACGGCCATAACGAGGCCGACGAGCCGGCCTTCACCCAGCCCTTGATGTACGCCCGCATCGGCGAGCATCCGCGCGTCACCGAGATCTATGGCAAGAAGCTGGTCGAGGAGGGTCTCCTCACCGCCGCTGAAGTCGACCGTATGCATACCGATTTCCGCGCCCTGCTCGAGGAGGAGTTTGCCGCGAGCGACTCCTATCGCCCGAACCGGGCTGACTGGCTCGACGGCAAATGGTCGGGCATCGGCCATGCCGAAGAGGGCGCGCGGCGCGGCGTGACCGGGGTCGACGTCGAACGGCTGAAAGAAATCGGCCGCAAGCTCACCACCATCCCGAAAGGCTTCACGCCGCACAAGACCGTGGCACGCATCGTTGCCAACCGCCGCAAGATGATCGAGGAGGGCGCCGGCATCGATTGGGCGACCGCCGAGTCGCTCGCCTTCGGCACGCTTCTGACCGAGGGCTTTCGCGTGCGCCTGTCGGGGCAGGATAGCGAGCGCGGCACCTTCTCCCAGCGCCACTCGGTGCTCATGGATCAGGAGAACGAGAAGAAGTACACGCCGCTCAAGCACATCTCCAAGACACAAGGCATTTTCGAGGTCATCAACTCCATGCTGTCGGAGGAGGCGGTGCTCGGCTTCGAATATGGCTACAGCCTCGCCGAGCCGAACGCGCTGGTCTTGTGGGAGGCGCAGTTCGGCGACTTCGCCAATGGGGCACAGGTGGTCATCGACCAGTTCATTTCGTCGGGCGAGCGCAAATGGCTGCGCATGTCCGGCCTCGTCATGCTGCTGCCGCATGGCTATGAAGGCCAGGGGCCTGAACACTCATCGGCGCGGCTCGAGCGCTATCTCCAGCTCTGCGCCGAGGACAATTGGCAGATCGCCAATTGCACCACGCCGGCCAACTACTTCCATGCCCTGCGGCGCCAGCTGCATCGTCAGTTCCGCAAGCCGCTGGTGCTGATGACGCCGAAGTCGCTGCTCCGTCACAAGCGCGTGGTGTCGACCCTGTCACAATTCGGTCCCGGGACGAGCTTTCACCGGGTGTTGTGGGACGATGCCCAGTTCCTCGAAGGCCAGGCGATTAAGCTCAAGCCCGACGCCGAGATCAAGCGCGTGGTGCTCTGCTCCGGCAAGGTCTATTACGACCTCTACGAGGCGCGCGAGAAGCGCGGTATCGACGACGTCTATCTCTTGCGCGTCGAGCAGCTCTACCCGTTTCCGGCGCGGGCGCTGATTCAGGAGCTCAGCCGATTTTCGGAAGCCGAAATGGTGTGGTGCCAGGAAGAGCCTAAGAATATGGGTGCGTGGAGCTTCATCGAGCCCAATCTTGAGTGGGTGCTCGACCATATCCAGGCGAAACATCGGCGCCCGCGCTATGCCGGGCGCCCGGCCTCGGCGTCGACGGCGGCGGGACTTGCCCGCAAGCATCAGTTGGAATTGAAGACGCTGCTCGACGAGGCGTTGGGCTAGGGCGCGGGCGACAGGAGGGGACGACAGGTCATGGCCACAGAGATCCGCGTTCCGACCCTCGGCGAATCCGTGACCGAGGCGACGGTGGGCCAGTGGTACAAGAAGGCCGGCGACGCGGTCACCGCCGATGAGCCTCTGGTCGAGCTTGAGACCGACAAGGTGACGGTCGAAGTGCCGGCCCCCGCCTCGGGCGTGCTTTCGGAGATTGTCGTCGAGGCCGGCGATACCGTTGCCGTGGGATCGGTGCTCGGCGCCATTGCCGAGGGCGACGGCAAGGCGAAGCCCGCGCCGGTCAAAGCCGCAGCGGCGACACCGCAGCCTGCGCCGAAACCTGCGCCGGCCCCGGCGGCGGCGAAGCCACCTGAGCCGGCTAAGCTTAAACCCGCCGCGCTCGAACGCGAGCCCTCGCCGCGGGAAGAGGTGAGCGACAGCGGCACTGGCAATGGCAACGGTGCCGGTACAGCCACAGTCGAAATGCCGCCGTCACCCGCCGCGCGCAAATATCTCGCCGAGACCGGGCTTTCGCCGGCAAGCGTCGTAGGCACAGGCCGCCGCGGGCAAGTGCTGAAGCAGGACGTGCTGGCGCAAGCCGTGGGTGTGGCAACCGCGGCAGCTTCGCTGCTCGCCCGCGAGCCGAAGCCCAAGGCACCTCTGGCGTCCCGTCCGCCGATTGCGCCGCAGGACGAGACCCGCGAAGAGCGGGTGCGCATGAC
>DATDLA010000134.1:0-5445 GCA_036519535.1 Methyloceanibacter sp. | reverse complement strand
GGAGTATGGGTCCCAGGCAGCGTCCCGTGATCGCCGCCATGCTTTTGTGCAACGCCGTCAAGCGCCCTATGCATGCCGTGATCGATGGCATCGGCATGGGCGAGGCAATGCAAGGTCTTCTCGCCATGGCCGAAGGCCATGACCGCCGGCGGCGCCACCAGGCAAAGGGCGGCGAAGGCGGCGATTGCCACCGCCACGCGGAAGCCAAGCCCGGTGCGGAGCTCTTGCAACATGGTTAAAGCCTAGTGCCCCGAGCCGCACCGCGCAAGCCTCGCCGCCGATCGCACAAATTAGACGCCGAAGGGAGGCCGTAGTTGGCCGCCAGGGAGCTCCTCCGCCAACTCCCCAACGTCCGCTTTGGGTCATTAGCGGACATTAGCGAGCGAACTAGGGATGTCCGTTTTACCCCTGAAAGCGGACATGCTGAGCGTCACCATCGACGACCGTTAAGTGCCATAAGCGGACACTCGTGGGCGGTCTCGTCCGCCGAGAAGATATTGGGCTGAGTCTTCTCAACGCGTCCTTCGGCGACGGATTTTTCATTCAAGTTGAGGGCGTTTCGCGTCGGTGCGTACAGCTGATGCCTAGGCTAATACCTGTTCTCTTTTATTGGGCAGTCTGTGCGGGCTTTTTTGGCCCAAATAAAGGCAAGCTCGGGCAGGCGGCCTATAGGCTCATAACCGTCTGGTTGGAGGTTCGAGCCCTCCCGGGCCCACCAGCCTTCGCTCGCGAAGCGAGTGAAGGCTGCCACGCCGAAACCCAAAGGGCGAAGGCGGGCATGTGGGATTTGAGGGCGCCGCTTTGGCCGGCGCCCTTTCACCGGATCAAGATTTCTTCTTGTTCTTCCCGTTCAGCCACTGGAAGAAGCCGCCCTTCTTAGCGGCTGCGTCCTGTTTGGGACCCTTCTTGAGGATGACCGTCTTTTTGACGCCGTGACTCGTCTTCACCTTCTTGACGATCTTTGTGCCGCCCTTCTTGACCTCTTTCTTCATCTCCTTCTTGTGCGCGTGCGCGGCGGAAGCGGCGGCAAACGCGCCGCAAACGTTCCGCTTGTCACTCCACTTCATGCCGGCAGCTTCGCAGTCAGCGCGGGTCAGCGGTTGTGCGGCGGGCATGGACTCCACGCCGCAAACGTTCGCGCCGTCATTCCAGGTCATGCCGGCCGCGTCGCAGTCAGCGCGGTTGAGCGGCTGAGCGGCGGCCATGTCTCCGCTCGAATCGGCGGCCGGAGCGGCGGCCATGGTGTCGGCGCTGCCGCAAACGTTCGTGCCGTCATTCCAGGTCATGCCGGCAGCATCGCAGTCGGCGCGGGTGAGCGGCTGTGGCGCCTCATCGGCGGCAAATGCGTATCCGCCGCAAGCCACGGCGAACGTCAAGGCAAGAACAAGTACAGGCGATCTCATAGCAATCCCCCCAGACGATGATGGAATTTTGACAATACCGCACTGCATTTTCACCTTACAGCACTCCTTTTATGGGCCTGAAGAGAGGAGGGATGCTACCAAGTAACACGTAAAGGACAGTAAAGGGGGTCTCCGAAGGGAGCAATCATGGGCGGTTTGCCAAGCCATGGAAGGATTTGCGCGGCTTTGCGGGCCCTGGTTTTTGGCGCCCTGCTGCTGATGCCGGGCTTGGCGCGCGCCGCCGAGCCGGTGCTTGAGATTGCCGTCGGCGGGGAGACGCGGAGCTACACCAGGGATCAATTGCTGGCGAGGCCAGACGCCGCCACCATCGAGGTGGAGAAGGACGTCACCTATGGCGGGCCGATGACCTACCGCGCCGTGCCGGCGGCGGCGCTCCTCTCGGGCCTGACTTTTCCGCTCGATAGCGTGGTCGAGGCGCTCGCCGTCGATGGTTTCGCCGCGCACATCCCGCTCGACCTGCTGCGCAACACCGACGCAAGCAAAGCCATTGCCTGGGTCGCGATCGAGCCTGCCGATCATCCATGGCCCAAGATCGCGGGCAGGGACTATACCGCCGGGCCGCTTTACGTGGTGTGGACCGGGCCAGAGGTGACGAGCACCCGGAGCGAGTATTGGGCCTATCAATTGGCGAAGTTCGAGAGCCAGCTTTCTCCTACCGCGCGCTGGCCTGGGCTCGCCGTCGATCAGAGCCTGCCTGCGGACGATCCCATCCGCGCCGGCCAGACGCTCTACATCGCGCAATGCCTGCCCTGTCACAAATTGAATGGCGGCGGCGCATCCGATGTCGGGCCCGACCTCAACCTGCCGATGAACGCCACCGAATACATGACGGATAAGGGACTGCACGCTCTGATCCGCGACCCGAAATCGGTGCGTAGCTGGCCGGGGATGAAGATGAACGGCTTGCCCCCCGATCTTTTAAGCGACCGCGAGATCGGCCTGATCATCGCCTATCTCAAGCACATGACCGAGCGCAAAGAGGCGCCACCACAGTGAGCGAGCCGTCATTCCGACGAAAGTCGGAATCCAGCTCGCGCGGGACGCGCGAAAACAAAATCTGGATACCGGCTTTCGCCGGTATAACGCCGGTGGTTCGGGAAGGGGTATGCGTCAGAACCCGTAGCCGAGCAGCGCGATCTCTGGCGCGTACCAGTCGCGCACCAGCGCCTCGGTGTGCGGTGAATAATAGCTGCGGTAGTCCTGCCGCGTCTCCTTGTTGGGCGCGACGTTGGATTTGGGCACGTCCAGCCGCCGCGCGACGCCCACCATCTGAAGCGCCTTGGCGAGATCTGCATCGAGATTTTCGTAGCGGCCGAGAAAGTCGACCGCGAGCGCGCCGCCTTCCATATAGATCTCGTGATTGGCGACGTAGGCGCGGCGGCGGCTCGCCATGAAACTTTCGAAGCTCGGCCGGCTCGCCTTGGTCTTGGTCTTGTAGAAGTACCAGGAGATTTGCCGGTCCCAAGGATTGCGGTCGAAGGTGAATTTGAAATAGCTCCGCCAGATGTCGTCGCCGACATAGGCGCGCACGAGATGCGCTGGCATGTGCTCGTAATAGCCGACGCTCGGGTGATAGTAACGCTCAGGCCGCCCGAGCAGCTTTCGCCACAGGGGCCGCTTCGGCTTCAGCGGATGCTCGATGCGATAGTTCTGCGGCGGCCTGCCCTTGCGGTCCTCCTCGCTCTCCTCGCGATAGGGCGTGATCACGCAATCGGGCCCGCACAGCCCCGACAGCGCCGCCTCTATCGCTGTGCCGGCCGTCTTCTTCGTCTTCAGGAAGATGAATTTGTGCTCGTGCGAAATGATCATGCGGCCCGCGCTTTGCGCTCAGAACTCATAATCGAGCAGCTCGATCTCGCGCGCGTACCAGCGCGCCACCATGGCCCTTGTGTCGTCGTCATAATAATCGCGATATTGAAGGGTGGCGGGCCGAAAATTGGTCTTGGCGCGCGGCAGCTCGGCGGCAAGGCACAAGCCCACACGCTCGAGCGCAATTTTCAGATCCTCCCCGAGAGTTTCGAAGCGCCCGATGAAATCGACCGCGACGTCGCCGTCGATGGAATAGATGTCGAAATTGTCGATGCGGGCGCGGGTGTCCTCATGCATGAAGGTGGCAAAGGACGGCGGCCCTTTCTCGTTCCGGTAGCGGTGATGATAGAAGGAGACCTGCCGGTCCCACGGGTTGCGGTCGAAGGCGAATTTGAAATAGCTCTGCCACACTTTGTCGCCGATGCGCGCGCGAGCCTCCGCCGCTGGCATGTGATTGTAGAAGCCGTAATCGGCGGCGGTGAATTTGAACCAGCGCCGCTTGAGCAGCGGCCGCTTCGATCCCCACCAGCCATGCAGCCGCCAATTTTGCGCGCCGCGCCCATTGGCACGCCGCGCCTCGTCGATCTCGGTCAAGGGGGTGATGACGTCCTCCGGCCCGCACAGCTCGGTCAGCGCAAGCTCGATGCTGGTGCCGGCGGTCTTCTTGGTCTTGAGAAAGATGAACTTATGCTTGTGGCTGACGATCATGGGTGCGCCGGCGGCGCGAAGCGAGGGTCCGTCACTTCGCCTTCTGCTCCTCGAGCCACAGCGCGAGATCTTCCAGAATGGCGCCGAAATGAATCTCCGGCACGCGGAGCGCCATGGCGATGTCTTTGAGCTTCTTGCGCTCCTCGGCTGCGATGCGGTCGTCGGCGATCAGGGTGAGATAGGCGGCGCGGATGATCTCCTCCTTGGTCTCGCGGTCGAGCACTGGAGCCGCCGCGCCGAGCTCGGCGAGAAGGCCGTCCCTGGTGGTCGCTTCGGCCACCTCGGCGATCTCTTGCGGCGTGATCGGCCTCTTCGCCTGGTCCTGATAGACCTGCTGCATGAGGCTGATCTCGCTGTCCTCGAGGCCGCCGGCGTCGGCCGACGCCACGGCGATCATCGCCTTCAGGATGAGATCGGCCCGTAAGTTCGCCGCGCGTTCCGGCATATTCCGCTCCCCGCCCCTTGCGGCGCCGATTGTGCCGGGGCGGGCGGGGTTTGCCAAGCGCGCTCACTGGGACGGGGGGCGCGAAATCGGGATTCAATTAGGATGAATTTGGCTTTATGACCCGGGCGACGCCTTATCCATTCCGCCAAAGCCCGGTCAGCCAGTGACGCCGCTCAAAGTGATCTTCCTCGCCGATACGCGGCCCGGCCATTACCACCTCGCCGAAGGCGTCATTGCCGCGCTTGCGCGGTTGCGCCCGGTTGAGGTCAGCCGCATGCTCGTGCACCGGCGGTGGATCGTGCCGACCCGCTGGTTGCGCCGGCGAATCAACGCCAAGGGCTTTTATCCGCCGCGCATGTTGCGCATGGCCTATCGCATCGATGCCGAGGCGCTGCCCAAGGCCGATCTCGTGGTCTCGGCCGGAGGGGAGACGCAGATGCCGAATATCTGCGTGACGCGGTTTCTCGGGGTCCCCAACATCTTTTGCGGCTCGCTGCTGCGCGGGCTCGGGCCTGAAAATTTCAGCCTGGTGATTTCGTCCTACGATCGCGACGCCGGAAGCGCACGCCACATGGTGGTGCTCAAGCCGTCTTCCATCGATCCCGAAGTGCTCGGCAGGCCGGTCACGGTGGCGCGCTACGGACCCGATCATCATCCGCGCCTTGCCGGGTTGCTGATCGGCGGCAATGCCGGGCCCTTCCGTTACCGGCGCGGCGAATGGGAACGGCTTCTCGATTTTGCGCGAGCCCTGTCCAAGGCCTGGGGCACGCGCTGGCTCGTCTCCACCTCGCGGCGGACTCCCGACTTCGTTGCCGATCGCGTCGCCGAGCTGGCCAAGGACGAGAGCGTGATCGCGGGCTTCATCGACTACCGCACCGCAGGTCCCGGCACGCTTCCCGATGTGTTTCGCAAGGCCGAGGTGATCGTCTGCACCGAGGATTCGAGCACCATGGTGTCGGAAGCCGTTTCGGCTCGGCTCCCGGTGGTCGGGGTGGCGCCGCAAGCTCACCGCTTCACCGACGAGGAATCGGCCTATCGGGAATTTCTCGTGCGCAACAG
>DATDLA010000133.1:0-2678 GCA_036519535.1 Methyloceanibacter sp. | reverse complement strand
TCGACGTCCACGCCGGCGGCCAAGTCGAGCTTCATCAAGGCATCGACGGTCTGCGGCGTTGGGTCGACGATGTCGAGCAGGCGCTTATGCGTGCGCATCTCGAACTGCTCCCGGCTCTTCTTATCGATATGAGGCGACCGGTTGACGGTGAATTTCTCGATGCGCGTCGGCAGCGGAATAGGTCCGCGCACCTCGGCGCCCGTGCGCTTCGCCGTGTTCACGATCTCCTTGGTCGACGCATCGAGAATACGGTGGTCGAAGGCCTTGAGCCTGATTCTTATGTTCTGGCTTTGCATCTCGATGGTCCTTGAACGTCGAAGAGCGCGCCGCCCTCAAGACTGCGCGCTCGTTCTGCCTCCCTTTATTCGATGATCGCCGCCACCACGCCGGCGCCGACCGTGCGGCCGCCTTCGCGAATGGCGAAACGAAGCTTCTCTTCCATGGCGATCGGCACGATCAGCTCGACCGTCATGGCGATATTGTCGCCCGGCATCACCATCTCGGTGCCCTCCGGCAGGTGCACCACGCCGGTCACGTCGGTGGTGCGGAAGTAGAACTGCGGACGGTAATTGCCGAAGAACGGAGTATGTCGGCCGCCCTCCTCCTTGGTGAGGATGTAGGCCTCTGCTTTGAACTTGGTGTGCGGCTTGACCGAGCCTGGCTTGGCCAGCACCTGGCCGCGCTCCACGCCCTCGCGATCGACGCCGCGCAACAGGCAGCCGACATTGTCGCCGGCTTCGCCCTGGTCGAGCAGCTTGCGGAACATCTCGACACCGGTCACCACGGTCTTGGTCGTCGGCCTGATGCCGATGATCTCGACTTCCTCGCCCACCTTGACCACGCCGCGCTCGATGCGGCCGGTCACAACGGTGCCGCGGCCTGAGATCGAGAACACGTCTTCGATCGGCATGAGGAACGGCTTGTCCTTGGGACGATCGGGCTGCGGGATGTAGGAATCGACCGCATCCATCAACGCCTGGATGGATTTCTTGCCGACCTCCTCGTCCTTGCCCTCGAGCGCGGCGAGCGCCGAGCCCTTGACGATCGGGATCTCGTCGCCCGGGAACTCGTATTTGGACAGGAGCTCACGCACCTCGAGCTCGACCAGGTCGAGCAGCTCGGGGTCGTCCACCATGTCTACCTTGTTGAGGTATACGACGAGCGCCGGCACACCGACCTGGCGGGCAAGCAGGATGTGCTCGCGGGTCTGCGGCATCGGGCCGTCGGCGGCCGACACCACGAGAATGGCGCCGTCCATCTGCGCGGCGCCGGTGATCATGTTCTTCACATAGTCGGCATGGCCCGGACAGTCGACATGGGCGTAGTGCCGCTTGCCGGTCTCGTACTCCACATGCGCGGTGGAGATGGTGATGCCCCGCGCCTTCTCCTCCGGCGCCTTGTCGATCTCGTCATAGGCGGTGAACTTGGCGCCGCCCTTCTCGGCCAGCACCTTGGTGATCGCCGCCGTCAGCGTGGTCTTGCCATGATCGACGTGACCGATGGTCCCGATGTTGCAATGGGGCTTCGTCCGCTGGAACTTTTCCTTAGCCATGTTGGCTCTCCATCCTTCAACACAAAAACGAAAGTCTTCTCCACGGGCCTCTGGGGCCCCCGAACCTTTAGGCGAACTTCGCCTGCACCTCTTCGGCGACCGCCTGCGGGACTTGCGCATAGTGGTCGAATTGCATGGTGAACTGCGCCCGGCCCTGGCTCATGGAGCGGAGCGTGTTCACGTAACCGAACATGTTGGCGAGCGGGACCATGGCGCTGATCACCGCGGCGTTGCCGCGCGTCTCCTGGCCGCGCACCTGGCCGCGCCGGCTGGTCAAGTCGCCGATGATGCCGCCGACATAGTCCTCCGGCGTCACCGCCTCGACCTTCATGATCGGCTCGAGCAGCTTGGGGCCGGCTTTCAGCGCGCCTTCGCGGAAGGCGGCGCGGGCCGCGATCTCAAAGGCCATGACGCTCGAATCCACGTCGTGATAGGCGCCGTCGATGAGGCTCACCTTGACGTCGAGGATCGGGAAGCCAGCGAGCACGCCGGAATCGACGACGCTCTTAACGCCTTTCTGCACGCCGGGGACGTATTCCTTCGGCACATTGCCGCCGACCACCTTGTTCTCGAACTCGAAGCCCTTGCCGGCCTCGTTCGGCTCGATCACGAGCTTGACGCGAGCGAACTGGCCGGAGCCGCCGGTCTGCTTCTTGTGGGTGTAGTCGACCTCGGCGCGTCGCGACACGGTCTCGCGATAGGCGACCTGCGGCGCACCGACATTGGCCTCGACCTTGAACTCGCGGCGCATGCGATCGACGATGATGTCGAGATGCAGCTCGCCCATGCCCTTGATGATGGTCTGGCCCGACTCATGGTCGACCGAGACGCGGAACGACGGGTCCTCTTGCGCCAGGCGATGCAGCGCCACGCCGAGCTTCTCCTGATCGCCCTTGGTCTTTGGCTCGACGGCAACCTCGATGACCGGCTCCGGGAACTCCATGCGCTCGAGGATCACGGGCTTCGTCGGATCGGCCAGCGTATCGCCGGTGGTGACGTCCTTGAGGCCGGCCAGCGCCACGATGTCGCCGGTATAAGCCTCCTTGATGTCCTCGCGGTGATTGGCGTGCATCAGCAGCATACGGCCGATGCGCTCCTTCTTGTCCTTCACCGTGTTGACCAGGGT
>DATDLA010000132.1:0-3244 GCA_036519535.1 Methyloceanibacter sp. | reverse complement strand
CGCGAAGAGCGGGTGCGCATGACGCGGCTCCGCCAGACCATCGCCAGGCGGCTGAAGGAGGCGCAAGACACCGCCGCCATGCTCACCACGTTCAACGACGTGGACATGAGCGCGGTGATGCAGTTCAGGCGCGAATACCGTGAGGCCTTCGAGAAGAAGCACGGGGTGAAGCTCGGGCTAATGGGATTTTTCGTGAAGGCCTGCGTGCAGGCGCTAAAGGATATCCCCGCGGTCAATGCCGAGATCGACGGCACCGGCATCATCTACAAGAACTATTACCATATCGGCGTTGCCGTCGGCACCGAGCGCGGGCTCGTGGTGCCGGTGCTGCGCGATGCCGACCGCATGAGCCTCGCCGAGATCGAGGCGGTCATCGCCGATTTCGGCGCGCGCGCGCGGGAAGGAAGGCTGGGTTTGGAGGAGATGCAAGGCGGCACCTTCACCATCTCCAATGGCGGCATCTATGGCTCGCTGCTCTCCACCCCGATCCTGAACGCGCCGCAATCGGGCATTCTCGGCATGCATCGCATCGAGGAGCGCGCCGTGGTGCGCGACGGGCAGATCGTGGCGCGGCCGATGATGTATCTCGCGCTCTCCTACGACCACCGTCTGGTCGACGGCAAAGAGGCCGTCACCTTCCTGGTGCAGGTCAAGGAAGCGATCGAGGATCCGAAACGCTTGGTTCTCGATCTTTAGCGACGACGCTGGAATACAGCACCGGTCACTGGTAATTGTTTCCGGAGGCGTTCTGGGAGCCAGTGATGCGTCCGCTTAAGATGTTGCTTCGCCTAGCTGTCTTGCTCAGCGTCGCTTTCCTCGCTCGCGCCGAAGGGCCGCCGCCTGAGCCGCGCACCGCTTTGATCATCGGCAATGCTGCCTATTCCTTCGCGCCGCTCAAGAACCCGATCAACGATGCCGAGGCCATGGCATCCGCGCTCGAAGGCGCGGGCTTCAAGGTCATCAAGGAGACCAATGCCGATCAGGCCAAGATGGTGGAGGCCGTCCGCACGTTCGGTGCCGAGCTCAAGCGGAGGGGCGGCGTCGGCCTGTTCTATTTCTCAGGCCACGGCACGCAGATCGACGGCGAGAATTACCTTCTGCCGGTCGGCGCTGAGTTTAGGAGTCTGGAGGACGTCAAGAGAGGCTCGGTTACGGCCCTCGCAGTCGTGGACGGCATGGCGTCGGCGCGCAGCGATCTCAATATTTTCATCCTCGATGCCTGCCGGAACAACCCGGTCGATCCGAACGGGGCGAAGGGACTTTCCCGCATCGATTCCACTGCGCGCCTGTTCATCTCCTTTGCCACCTCGCCAGGACTGACGGCGCTCGACGGCACCGGCGACAACAGTCCCTACGCCAAATATCTCTATCAATCGATCGAAGCGCCCAATCTCGACATCGAGGACACCTTCAAGCGAACCTTGAAGGGCGTCTATGTGGAGACCAACCACGAGCAGACGCCCTGGATCGCCTCGAACTTCTTCGGCGATTTCGTGTTCCGCCCGAGCGGCGAGCCGCCGTCGGCGGGCAAAGAGAAAGAGCCGGAAGAGGCGACGCCGAAGACCATCGACCTTGCCGGGGTCTATCGTGTTGAGGGCACCAATCCCAACGGCAGCAAATATCGCGGCATGGTGGCGCTCGCCCAAACCAACGACCAGTTCAACTTCACCTGGTGGATCGGCAAGGACGTGTTCCGCGGCAGCGGGCACTTCGCCGGCAAGATGCTGATGGTCAATTGGGGCGACAAGACCCCGGTCATCTATACCTTCGGCGACGAAGGCGCGCTCGACGGCGAATGGGCAGACGGCTCAGCGACCGAAACATTAGAGCTTGTGGCCAATGCCGCCCCGGGTGACATCGGATTGTCGGAAGGCTCCTATAGGGTCGACGGCAAGAATGCCGACGGGAGCGGCTATCAAGGCAATGTCGAGATCACCGAGCAAGGCAACGGCTATCATTTGACGTGGCAGGTCGGCAGCTCGAGCTACGAGGGCGACGGCACGCTTGCCGGCAATCTGCTCACCGTGGATTGGGGCGCTTCCACGCCGGTGGTCTATGCTCTTAAATCCGACGGCAGCCTGGCGGGCCTGTGGGACGCCGGCAAAGGCGAGGAAACTCTGACGCCCGAAGAGTGAGTGCAGGGAATGTCATGAATTATGATCTGGTTGTCATCGGCACGGGACCGGGAGGCTATGTCGCCGCAATCCGCGCGGCGCAGCTTGGAATGAAAGTCGCCGTGGTGGAGAAGCGCGCCACCCATGGCGGCACCTGCCTCAATGTCGGCTGCATCCCGTCAAAGGCGCTGCTCCATGCGAGTGTACTTTATGCCGAGGCTGCCAACGGATTCGCCGATATGGGCATCAAGGTTCAGCCTGCGCTCGATCTCGCCGCCATGCTCGCCTTCAAGGACGAAGGCGTGAAGGGCAACGTGCAGGGCGTCGAGTTCCTCCTGAAGAAGAACAAGATCGAGCCATTTCATGGCACCGCCAGGATCGCCGCGCCAGGCAAGGTCGAAGTCACGGGCAGCAACGGCGCCGCGCAGACGCTTGAGGCCAAGGCCATCGTCATCGCGACCGGCTCAGAGGTCGCGGCCATCCCCGGCATTAACATCGACGAGGAGACGGTCGTCTCTTCGACCGGTGCCCTCTCGCTCCCCAAAGTGCCGAAGCGGCTGGTGGTGATCGGCGCAGGCTATATCGGGCTCGAGCTCGGCTCGGTGTGGCGGCGCCTCGGCTCCGAGGTCACGGTGGTCGAGATGCTTCCCCGCATCGCGCCAGGTCTCGACGGCGAGGTCGCGAGGCAATTCCAGCGCATCCTTGCCAAGCAAGGCATCGCATTCAAGCTCGATACCAAGGTTCTCGGCGTGGAAACCGACGGCAAGACCTGCAAGGTGAGGCTTGAACCGGCCAAAGGGGGAACGCAAGAGACCTTTGACTGCGAGGTCGTGCTCGTGTGCGTCGGGCGCGTGCCCAACACGCAAGGGCTCGGTTTGGCCGAGCTGGGCGTCAGATGCGACAATCGCGGACGCATTCAGGTCGATCCGCACTTTGCCACGAGCGTGCCAGGCATCTACGCCATCGGCGATGTGATCGCCGGGCCGATGCTTGCCCACAAGGCCGAGGACGAGGGCGTCGCCGTGGCAGAGCTCCTGGCCGGCCAGGCGGGACACGTGAATTATGACGTGATCCCGAGCGTGATCTATACGGCGCCAGAGGTGGCTTCTGTCGGCAAGAGCGAGGAAGAG
>DATDLA010000131.1:0-4011 GCA_036519535.1 Methyloceanibacter sp. | reverse complement strand
GCCGACGACGTGACAGGCGGTGGCGCCGACCGGATAGACGCGGCGATATTCCTCGATGAAGCCGAGCCCGGGCTGGCCAAGCTCGTAGATCTCAGCCTGCTGCTTCGGCGTGAGCTCGCGCTTGATGGCGACGTACCTCCTTCCCTGCTTCAGCTTCTCGCGCAGCTCAGCAGTGTCGATGTCGGGGAGGACGCTCGCCACCTGCTCGACCAGCTCGTCACGGTCGATGACCTTGGCAGGATCGGCATAGAGGGTGGCGCCCTTGATGTCGGTGGCAAGAAGCCGGCCGTTGCGGTCGAGAATGTCGGGCCGGTGCACCGTGGTGGAGATGTCGTGGAGGCCCCCTGCCCCCGGCTCCACGGCGGCAAAGCCGAGGCTCACCAGCCTCCCCGCAATGGCGAGGAAGCTCAGCGCGAAGGCGAGGCAGGCCAGGCGATAGCGGTAGCGGCTCTTCGCCAGAGTGGCCCGTTCGGCGGGCGAGGCCGAAGTGCTCATATGAAGATCGCGGGTCAAAGCCTCGACCTAGTCCCCGGGAGGCGAAACCGTGACGGGCGGAGGAATGACGAACGGGGCGGTTGGAGCCGCCTGAGCCACAGGGTTGCCCTTGATCGGAACGGTCTTGACCGTGGTTGTCTTGGTGGCGGCCGGCAAGTCGTCATCGAAATTGGCGGGAGCTGCGGGGGCCGCCGCAACCCCGGGCACGGCCACGGACTTGACCTTGTTGGCAGGGCCCGATGGCGCCGGCAGCGCCTCGTCCGCCGCCTCGATGCGGGCGCGCTCGAAGTCGTTGTCGGAGACGGTGTCGAGGGTGACGAGTTGCTGCGGCCGCGCCGGCGCAAGCTTCAGATGCTTCGAGGCCAGCCGCTCGATGCGCTCCGGCCGGTTGAGCAGGCTCCATTCGGCGCGAAGGACCGCGACGGCATCCCGCTCCGTCTCGATGTCCTTGCGCAAGCCCCCGATATCTTCATCGAGCGCGCGCGCCTCGTATTTGCCCTCATAGATGACGTAGGCGAGCGCGACCAGCGCGAGCACAAGGCAGATATTGATGAAACGCAACATGGACTAAAATGATCCCCCAAAACCTGCCCTCTAGGCAGGAAGCGCGATGCGCGGCACCCCCAAGCTTGCCGGGTCGAGAGCATGCGGCGGAGCATCCGTGCGTTCGCCAGCCCTAAGGCGCGCCGAGCGGGCACGGGGGTTCAGCCTGATCTCGTCCTTAGATGGTGATAACGGACGACGGTTAAGAAGTCGGAAGCTTGGCAGGAAACTTGTCTGGCCCTGCTCCGGCAGATGGCGGGAGGCGCGGGGGGCCGGCGTGCTTCGCGCCGCGAAAAAGCGCTTGGCGATGCGGTCTTCGAGCGAATGGAAGGTGACGACGGCGAGCCGGCCCTTGGGCTTCAGCAAATGCTCGGCGGCGCTCAAGCCGCGTGCGAGCTCGAGAAGTTCCTCATTGAGGTAGAGGCGGAGCGCCTGAAAGGTCCGTGTCGCCGGGTGCTTGGTCTCGTCGTGCCTGCGGCCGAGCACGCGAGCGACGATATCGGCAAGCTCCCCGGTCCTGGTGATCGGCGCTTCCGCCCGGCGCGCCAGAATAGCGCGGGCGATCGAGCGTGCGCGCTTCTCCTCGCCGAGCGTGGAGAGGATGGCGGCAAGATCGCGTTCGGGGAGCGCGTTGACGAGGTCGCTTGCGGTCAGCCCCTCGCCGCCCATGCGCATGTCGAGGGGTCCGTCTTGGGCGAAGGAGAAGCCGCGCTCCGGCTCATCGAGCTGCATGGAGGAGACGCCGAGATCGAGCGCGACGCCATCCACTGCGGCGATGCCTTCCCGTTCGGCGATCTCGCGCATCTCGGCGTAGCGGCCGAGCACGAATTTCAGGCGTCCGGGAAAGTCTGATTCGAGACTCTCAGCGTAGCGGGCCGCACCAGGATCGCGATCGATGGCGAGCACGCTGCAGCGGGCCGATTCGAGAAGTCCGCGGGTGTAGCCCCCGGCGCCGAACGTCCCATCGATGAAGTGTTTGCCGTCGCCTGGCTCAAGCGCCTCAATGACTTCGGAGAGCATCACGGGAATGTGGCGGGCCGGTCCGCCGGCGGCGGTCAAACCCACGCCGCGACCCGCCATCATTCCCGTGCTCCCTCTGGCCCGCCGCTTCCGCGGCGCCCCGCGCCGAGCAATTTGCGGAGATCGCGGACCTTTTGGCGCGCTTCCGCCAAATTGGCTTCAAATCGGCCTGGTTCCCACATCTGGAACTTCTCGCCGAGGCCGACAAAAGTAATGTGCGTAGTGATGCCGGCATGCTCCCTGAGCCGCTCCGGCAGAATGGTGCGTCCGTCCTGATCGATAGAAAGGATTTCGCTTGTGCCGAACAGGGCGGTGGCGAGCTGGTCGCGCTCGTCCGAATAGGGCGCCAGACCTTCGACAAGGCCGTTGATCTTGTCGACCAGCCGCTGGCCTCCTGCGTCGAGCGCAGGCGCATCGAGCGACGGGTAGCAATAAATGCCGTCAAGGCCGTCCTTGGCGAGGACTGTGCGGAAAGATGCCGGAACGGACACTCGGCCTTTCGTGTCGATCTTATTTGTGAAAGCCGAGACAAACTGGTCCATCTCCCCCTCTGGGCACCTGACTGACTGGAAGACTTAAGCGAACGCTTAGGTGCACGACCGTCGCCCTGTGATTCGAAGATCGTGGGAGAGGCGGCGCGGGTCCCCCCGTGGCCTCGTAAGGAGCGCTGCCTGCCCCTCCCACCACTCACCGAACGGGCAAATCATGGGATAGCATGGGATATTATGGGTGGTCAAGGAATCTGATGGGAATAGCGTTAATGCACGCGGGATTTTCTGTGGGTAATCGTGTGCATCGTTCCGCGGGACGACTGAGGCCGCCTGCCCTCTCTCTGATTCGCTTTGAATTGGCGGAGCGCGGCGAAGCGGTTTACAAATGACGAATCAAACGGGGCGGCTTTCAGCACGCCTCGACAGGGGGAATGCTAATCAGAGGCTTTGGCGTCGGCGTTCATGCTCTTGAAGCGATACTCAGCGACGCTCGGGCTCGCGGCGATCATGGCCGCGGCAAGCGCCTTCGCGCTCGCCGCCAATGACGCAAACGAGTTCCCGTTCGCGAGGCTTGGCCCGCCGAATGCGCCGGTCAAGCTCTACACCGTGGAGCGCGGCGAAGGCCCGCCGGTGCTGCTCATTCACGGCTTCGGCACCAACAGCTTCACCTGGCGGCATGTGGCGCCGGACCTTGCCCGCGACCACAAGGTAATCGCCGTCGACCTCAAGGGTTTCGGCCGTTCCGACAAGCCGTTCGACGAGCGTTACGCGGCGAGCGACCAGGCCGAGCTTCTCGCCCAACTCATCCTCGACCGTGATCTCCACCATCTCACCATCGTCGGACACTCCTTTGGCGGCGGCATCGCGCTCCTGCTTGCGCTTGAGGCCGATACGCGCCTGCACGGGCGAATCGCCAAGCTCGTGCTGCTCGACACCATCGCCTATCCGCAAGCCATCCCGGTGTTCTTCAAGCTGCTCGACCGGCCAGTCCTCTCCCAGGTCGGGGTGCGCATGGCGCCGCCTTCAGTGCAGATCCAGATGGCGCTCAGAATCGCCTATTTCGACAACAGCAAGATCGGCGCCGACGAGATCGAGGCCTATGCCGCGCCGATGAAAACCGCCGCCGGCAAGCACGCGCTGATCCATAGCGCTCGGCAGATCATGCCTCCCGATGCGGAGAAGATCGCCGCCCGCTATTCGACCATTACGCTCCCCACGCTTATTCTCTGGTGCGACCACGACCGCATCGTGCCGGTCGAGATCGGCATCAAGCTCGCGCGTGAGATGCCGAACGCCAACTTCCGCGTCATCGACCAATGTGGGCACATGCCGCAGGAAGAGCAGCCGGAAGCGACCATGCTGCAAATCCGCCAATTCCTAGGCACACCGCTAGACCAATAAGCCGTTCTTATCGCTGCAATAGGCAAATCCGATTTGCCCTGATGGTGCGGCGCACTCAAGT
>DATDLA010000130.1:0-8442 GCA_036519535.1 Methyloceanibacter sp. | reverse complement strand
CGTCGAGGTGTCCTGCTTCACCCGGTCGAGCAGCTTGGCGCCGAGCTCCATGTGCGCCATCTCGCGGCCGCGGAAGCGCAAGGTGACCTTCACCTTGTCGCCCTCCTCGAAGAAGCGGACGATCGAGCGCATCTTCACGTCGTAGTCGTGAATGTCGATGTTCGGCCGCATCTTGATCTCCTTGATCTCGACGGTGCGCTGCTTCTTGCGCGCCTCGGCGGCCTTTTTCTGCGCCTGATATTTGTACTTGCCGAAATCCAGGATCTTGCACACCGGAGGCTCGGAATTGGGCGAGATCTCGACGAGGTCGAGCCCCGCCTCGGCCGCGCGCGCCAGTGCGTCGGTAATGGCGACCACACCGACATTATGACCGGTAGCATCGATGAGTTGGATGTTCGGAGTGTCAATGCCCTCGTTGATACGGGGGCCCCCCCTGTCGGGAGTAAGTTTCATCGGCCGTCTTGCGATGTGTCGGTCTCCTCTGTTGTGACACGTCCTAAAGCCGCTCTCGGCGAAGCCTGATCGGCCGTCCTGAGGGCGAACCTAAGGTTTCTATAGGATCGGCAACCCGGCTGACAAGTCAAGCCGCTGGTATTCACGTCGTACGGCCTTTGTACTTTTCCGGCAAATTTGGCATCGTTGCGCCTGGACGTTCGAAGGGGGGATTTGAATGCGCCGAAGCCTGCTGCTCGCCCTGGTGGCGTTCGCCTGTTGGGTCATGCCCTTTGCGGCTTCGGCTCAGTTCACGCGATGCATGTATTTCTCCGGCACCGCCGATGCGCTCGTCAAATCGAACGCCGTCGATGCATCGCTGAAATCCTTGCGCGAGGCGATCGACAAGTGGAAGGCCGAGACCGGCGTGACCGGGCCGGTGAGCGAAATGGCACAGAAGCCCAACCCGGTTCCCTATTGGCGAAGCGAGGTTCGGCCGGATCTATTCCTTCCGCCCGACGTGGTGAGCGACGCCTCCTATACGCTTTGCTGGAAGGGCGTGGTGTCACCCGTGGTGTGCACCTCTGGCACCAAGCTCTGCTGGTGACGCGCGCTTGAACCGCTCGGCGAGATCGGTGCCGAGCAGCTCGTCATAGACGGCAAGCGTCGCCCCTTGCATCTGCGCAAGCGTGAAGTTCGCCGCCACATGCGCCCGCGCTCGGGAGCCGATTGCCGCCCGCTCCGCAGCCTTAAGGTCAAGCGCCCGGCCGATGCGGCTTGCGAGCGAAGCGATGTCACGCGGCGGAAAGAGCCATCCGGTGAACCCGGTTTGGCTTTGCCCCGGAGCGAGGATCGTCTCCGGCAGCGCGCCGAGGTCTGGCACGATCACGGGGCAGCCCATGGCTTGCGCTTCGGCGCTGGTGCGCCCGAAAGTCTCCGGCACCGTCGATGTGGTGACCGCGACCTGCGCTGCAAGATAAGCCGCAGGCATCTCCCGGCAATGTCCGACGAGCCGCACTCTGTCGCCGAGGCCATGACGCTCGATGAGGCCGAGCAGCTCCTCGCGATAGGCATCGCGCCCGGGCGCGTCGCCGGCGAGGATGACCACGGCGTCGCGGAGCGCGCCCTCGGCGTTGGCCAGCGCCGCCGCGGCGATCAGATCGCGCTGCCCCTTGATGCTGGTGAGCCGCGCCGCATGCAGCACGATCCTAGTGCCTGGAGGAACGCCCCAAGCAGCCCTCAGCGTGTCGACCGCTTGTGCCTCGACGGCGGCAGGATCGAAGACGTTTCGGTCGACGCCACGATAGATGACGCGGATGCGATCCTTGGCACGAGCGTCCCGCCCTTCGATCACGGACGCGGTGTATCGGGAATTGGCGATGACGCGTTTGCCCTTCGCCATCACGCTGTTATAGGCGGCCTTGAAGGGGCCAACCTCGCCATAGGCGCCGTGATAGGTGGTGACGAACGGTTTGCCGGTCCGCCACGCCGCGAGAAACGCGCTCCAGGCCGGCGCGCGGCTCCGCGCATGCACGAGATCGACTTTGGCGTTCCGGATCAGCTTGGTCAGGCGGCCGATATTGGCGAGGATGGTGAAGGGCGATTTGCTCGCCACGGGAAGCGCCACGATCTCGCCGCCGGCCTTGCCCACCTCCTCTGCCATGCGGCCGCCTTCGGTGGCGACCAGCGCCCTGGCGCCTGCGCGGGAAAGCGCCTGCACGATCTCGATGGTCGCCAATTCGCTTCCCCCGGCATCGAGGCGCGGCACGACCTGGAGTATGGTCACCATGAATGAGGGCTTCGCTTCCCGGTTGCGCGGCGAAAGGTCATCAGTTTCTTAGGATGGACGATAGTCAACCGCAATTCCTGGAGGTCGGCGCCGAGACGAGGCGGAGGCGCATCGCCTACCGCCGGAGGGGAGGCGGGGGGCCGGCACTCCTTTGGCTCTCAGGGTTTCTCTCCGATATGGCGAGCACCAAGGCCACGGCGATAGCGGCGTGGGCGGCGGAGCAGGGCCTCGCCGTGATGCGCTTCGACTATTCCGGCCATGGGCTCTCCGGCGGCGATCTCTCCCACGCCACCATCGGCGACTGGCTCGAGGAATCGATCGCGGTGTGGGAGCTGATGGGCGGTGGTCCTCGCATCGTCATCGGCTCGTCCATGGGCGGATGGATTACGTTGTTGCTGGCGCGGCATCTCGCGCCCCAAGGACGCAGCGATGAGCTTGCCGGTCTCGTGCTGATTGCGCCTGCTTTCGACATGACCGAGGCTCTGATGTGGCGCGAGCTGCCGCAAGTTGCGAAGGACGAGATCGCGGCGAAGGGCGTGACCTATGTGCCCTCGGCCTATGCCGATCCTTACCCCATCACCAAACATCTGATCGAGGAAGGGCGCTTGCATCTTCTCGAAGGTCATCCCTTCGATCCGGGGTGCCCGGTGCGCATTCTGCAAGGCATGCGCGATCCCGATGTTCCCTGGCGTCACGCGCTCGCCCTGGTCGATCTGCTTTCTGGCGCCGATGTCGAGCTGACGCTGATCAAGGACGGCGACCATCGCCTCTCGGCGCCGCAAGATCTGAAACGGCTCACCGCCACCATCGCGACGCTGGTAGGGCGTGCCGGATAGGTGACGCTTGCGTCACCATGGGACACCCAAGGGTCTTCTCCAGCGCCTCCCGGAGTCCGGCCAATGTATCCACCGGGACGTATTGGCCACCGTTCTTTTCAGCAAGGCATTTGGCGTCGAGGATACCCTGATCCCCCATCCAGGCGTAATTCTTCACCCTGAGGCCGATGACGTTGACCGTCAGCTGGTCTGCTTCGACATGAAGCTTCTCGGATAGATCGCAAGGCGAGCCTCCGCAAGTCTCCTCGCCGTCGGTAAGAACCACGATGAGACCTGGCTTGTGGCGGAAGTCGAGCGCATCGGCCGCCTGCGCGACCGCGTCAGTGAGCGGCGTCCTGCCAGCGGCCCTCAAGGCGTCGATGGCCGCCATGATGCGATCCGCGGCATTCGGCGTCGGCTTGAGATCGAGACGGATGGTGCATTGGTTCCAGGCGCCTGAGCCGTAGGTGATCAGTCCGACTCGGCGAAAGCGGGTCAGGCTCGGCAGAATCTCCCGCATCGCCGTTCGCACCTTGTCGATGCGGGGAACGCTGCCGGCGCTTTCGCTGCCATAGCCCCAGCCATCCCCTGACATCGAGCCCGAGGCGTCGAACACAATCATGGCATCTTCGGTGCAGGGGCCTTTGTCGGGTTCCTCAGCCGAAGCGCGGTTCATGCCGGCGACGACAAGTGTCAGCGCGACGATCCAAGCAGAGAGGGAAAAACAAGACATCCTCACGTTCCGCCGACGGTCTCCAGAGGTAGAATCAACGCGGCATCTATCGCGCAACGTCTACCAACGCCTTCAGCCCTGCGCGATAGTTCGGGTAAGCGAGGCGCACCCCAAGCTCGGACTTGATCAGCGCGTTGGAAATGCGCCGGCTGTCGCCATAGAAGCTGCGGGCCATGGGCGAAAGCTCAGCCTCCTCGAACGGCACCTCGGGCGGAGGAGCTATGCCCAGCAGGTCCGCGCCATAGGTGACGACGTCCTCTGGCGGCGCCGGCTCGTCGTCGGCGACATTGTAGATGGCGCCGGCCCGCGGCCGCGCGATGGAGGCTTCGAGCACGCTCGCGATGTCCTCGACATGGATGCGGTTGAACACCTGCCCAGGCTTGACGATGCGCCGCGCGGTTCCATCGCGAAGCTTGTCGAGCGCGCTCCGGCCGGGACCATAGATGCCGGCAAGGCGGAACACCTGCGCAGGCCGCCCGAACTCTTCGCCGAAGGCGAGCCAGCCGCTCTCGGCCACAACCCGCGCTTTGGTGCGCTCGTTATGGGGACGCGGCATGGTGGCCTCATCGACCACGGCGCCGGCATGATTGCCATAGACCCCGACGGTTGAGAGGTAGCCGATCCAGGCGAGCGTCGGGAGAGCGGCGATCTCAGCGCGGTAATGGCGGAGCACAGGATCGCCCTCGCTTCCCGGCGAGATCGACAGGAGGAGATGGGTGGTGCCGGCGAGCGCTGCTGCAAGCTCCGCATCGCCTCGCTCTCCGGCGAAGCGGCAGACTTCATAGCCCTCGGCACGCAGCCGCCGGATGTTGGCGGGGTCACGGGCGGTGCCGGCAACGCTCCAGCCTTTGGGCGCAAGCCGCCGCGCCAGCGCCTCGGCCGAGAAACCGAGGCCGAAGCAGAACAGCCTGCTCAAGCTGGGATCCTCGCCCATTCTTCGGCAACGGCCGGATCGGCTTCGGCCTGCGCCTCCGATTCGCGCACAGCCGCCGCCCAATCCGGCGCGAGCCTGGACAGCGCCCACACCGCCATGGCGCGCACGAGCGGCGAGGCGTCGTCGAGGCGCTGCTCAACCTGCGGCACGAGACTCTCATCCCCTGAATTGCCCGCGGCGATCAGCACATTGCGCAAGAACCGGTCGCGCCCCGTGCGCTTGATCGGCGTGCCGCTGAAGCGCGCGCGAAAGGCCGTATCGTTGAGCGACAGCAGCTCGGAAAGAGGCGGATTGTCGCTCTCGGCCCGTACGCTCAGCTTTGCCTCGCGCGCCACGCTCGCGAACTTGTTCCACGGGCACACGGCGAGACAGTCGTCGCAGCCGAAGATGCGGTTGCCCATGGCCTCGCGGAACTCAATCGCGATATGCCCCTTATGCTCGATGGTGAGGTACGAGATGCAGGCCCGCGCATCGAGCTGGTAGGGCGCGATGAACGCCTTGGTCGGGCACACATCGAGGCAGCGGCGGCAGGCGCCGCAATGGTCCTCTTCCGGCGGATCAGGAGCGATCTCGGCGGTGGTGAAGATCGAGCCAAGGAACAGCCATGAGCCGAAGTCGCGGGAAACGAGATTGGTGTGCTTGCCCTGCCAGCCGAGCCCGGCCTCGGCCGCGATCGGCTTTTCCATCACCGCTGCGGTGTCGACGAAGATTTTGACCTCACCAGGCGCAAAGTCCTGCACGCGCGCAGCAAGCGCCTTGAGCTTCGACTTGATGACGTCGTGATAATCGGCGCCTTGCGCATAGACCGAGATGGCGCCGCGCGAGCGCATCCCAAGCGCTTGCAGCGGATCGCGCTCAGGCCCGTAGCTCAAGCCGAGCATGATGATGCTTTTGACCTCGGGCCAGATGGCGCGGGGAGACTTGCGCCGCTCTTTATGGTCGGCGAGCCAGGCCATGTCGCCGTGACGGCCATCAGCGAGAAAGGCTTCCAAAGCAGCGCCCGCGCCTGGCGGTGGGTCGGCGCTCGCGAAGCGCACCGCGGCGAAGCCCAATTCATTGGCCTCGCGTGCGATCCGTTCCTTCAGCGTAAGCGCCATGACACATATACTCGACAGTCGCCCGCGGCTCAGAAATCGAGGTCGGCATAGCTCCCTGACGGGATGAAGCCGGCGACCCGGTCGGCGAGCAATGGCCGGAACGACGGTCTCGACTTGAGCAGCGCGTACCAGCTTTTGACCGGCTCGTAATCTTCCCAGAACACCTCGCCGAGATAGTCGAGCGTCGAGAGATGCGCCGCCGCGGCAAGATCGGCGAAGCTCGGCGCCTCGCCGGCAAGCCAGGGCCTCGTCTCGGCGAGATGGCCGAGATAAGCGAGATGATAGCGCAGATTCTCGTGGCCGGCGCGCACCGCCTCGGTATTGGGCGAGCCTCCGCCCGGGCCATAGCGCCGATAGACCTTCTCCTCGACCAGATAGGAGGTCACCTCATCGTGGAACTTGCGGTGGAACCAGTCCACCAGCCGGCGCGTCTCGGCACGCGCCAAGGGCTCGCCTGGGAAGAGCTTGAAGCCTCTGGCGGCCTCGCCTTCGCTGCTCACTGTTTCGTTGAGATATTCGGAGATCGCGTAGGCGCCGGAAATCGGGCCGTCGGCGTCGGTGATGAGCACCGGCAGCGCCCCCGCCGGGTTCAGCTCGAGGAAGGCGGGACGCCACTCCCACGGCCGCTCCTCGGTGAGCGTCACTTCGACGCCGCACTCGGCGAGCGCAAGGCGAATCGAGCGGGAAAAGGGGCAGAGCGGATAGTGCAGGAGCGTCGCCATCGACCCATTCGGCGGCCTTAGCTCCGCGAAAAGAATCGCGCGGAGTTGCGCCTCGGTATAGAACCTGCCCGCGCGCCGAACAAGCGGCCATCGTGGGGGCCGAGGGAATCGATGCCGATAGAACAAATCATCGTGCTTGCTGTGGTGCAGGGGATCACGGAATTCCTGCCCATTTCATCCTCAGGGCATCTCATTCTGATTCCGTTCCTGACCGGTTGGCCGGACCAGGGGCAGTTCACCGACGTCATGACGCATCTTGGTACGCTTCTCGCCGTCCTCATCTATTTCTGGCGCGACGTATGGCACCTCATTTTGGGAACGCTCAACCTCTTCCGCGGCAAGATCACTCACGACGGCAAACTCGCACTCTACATTCTCGCCGGGACCATCCCGGCCATCCTCTTCGGCTACACACTCAAGAAGCTGAACGTCCCTGACCTGGAACGAAACGTTACGGTGGTGGCCTGGAACACCGTGATCTACGGGGTGCTGATGCTTGTCGCCGACACGGTCGGAAAGCAGGAGAAAACCATCAACGACGTGACGCTGAAAAGCGCTTTCCTGATCGGATGCGCGCAAGCGCTTGCCCTTATTCCCGGGACGAGCCGATCCGGCGTCACCATGACAGCCGCACGCTTTCTGAATTTCACCCGTTCCGATTCGGCTCGCTTTTCGTTTCTTCTCGGCATCCCGGCTACGGCTGCCGCGATCGCGCTCACCCTCGGCGACGCCGTGAAGAGCGGCTGCCATATCACTTCCGACGAACTGTTGGCCGCGGGCTTCACCTTCATTGCCGGCATTTTGGCGATCGCCTTCCTCATGGGGCTGCTCCGGCGGATCAGCTTCCTTCCCTTCGTCCTTTACCGCATGGCGTTGGGCGGCTTCCTGCTCGTGCTCGTCTACGGCTATGGCGCGCACTTAGCACCCGCACCGGAAGGTAACTGCGGCCCTGGCCAACCAGCGGCCGTGCAATCGGCGCCAGCCCCTCAATAGATCGGCCTCCCTCAGGGCTGGTAGTCGGAGAACTGGCCCTTGGGGCGATACTGCTCAAGATAATCGGGGACCACCGCCTCGACGGCGACCGGCTCGGTGATGCCGAGGGCCGCAAGCGTCCGCGCCTCACGCTTAGCGGCCTCGCTCACCACATTGTCGCGCTCGAGGAGTCGCACCTGATCGAGCGTGAGCGGCGGGCTCGGCAGAAGCTGCAGGATCGCGCCTTGCAGCTTGGCGAGGAAGAACGGTAACGGCACGAGCCAGCGGTTGCGCATGGCATAGGCGAGCACCCGCTGCATCACCTCTTTCATCGTGAGGATCTCAGGTCCGCCGAGCTCGTACACGGCGCGCGTCTTCGCCTTGCCGGCGAGGCTTGCCATCACCGCCTTGGCCACGTCGCCGGCGAACACCGGCTGAAACTTCGTCTTGCCGCCGCCGATCAGGGGGAGCGCCGGGGATAGCCGCGCAAGCGCTGCGAAGCGGTTGAAGAATTCGTCCTCAGGCCCGAACACCACCGAGGAGCGCAAGATCACGGCGTCGGGGAACACCTCTTTCACCGCCGCCTCGCCGGCGGCCTTGGTGCGGGCGTAGATCGAGGGCGAGTCGGTATCGGCGCCGATCGCCGACATATGGACAAGAGCCTTGGCGCCTACGGCGCGCGCGGCCTCCGCCACGTGGCGCGCACCCTCATCCTGCACGGCCTTGAAGGTCTGCTTTCCGCTCGGGCAAAGAATGCCGACGAGATTGATCACCGCATCGGCGCCCTTCACCGGGGGGAGGAGCGAGTCGGGAAAGCGCACATTGGCCTGGACCGCGGTGATCTGGCCCACGCCGCCAAGCGGCTGCAGGAAGCCTGCGAGCTCAGGCCTGCGCACGGCGATCCGCATCCTCGCCCCGGTCTTGGCCAGCGCGCGGACCACATGGCGG
>DATDLA010000129.1:0-2235 GCA_036519535.1 Methyloceanibacter sp. | reverse complement strand
GGCGCGCTCTCCGCCTTCTATCACGACTCGATCGACATCAAGGATCCGAGGCAGCGCGAGATGGCGAGCGTGCGCATGATCGCCAAAATGCCAACCATCGCCGCCATGGCCTACAAATATTCGATTGGCCAGCCCTTCATTTATCCGCGCAACGAGCTCGCATACTCGGCCAACTTTCTGCACATGTGCTTCGCGGTGCCGTGCGAGGAATACAAGATCGATCCGATCCTCGCCCGCGCCATGCGCCGCATCTTCATTCTTCATGCCGACCACGAGCAGAACGCATCGACCTCGACGGTCAGGCTCGCCGGCTCATCGGGCGCCAATCCCTTTGCCTGCATCTCCGCCGGCATCGCCTGCCTGTGGGGGCCGGCCCATGGCGGCGCCAACGAGGCGGCGCTCGAGATGCTGCACGAGATCGGCAGCGTCGATCGCATCCCGGAGTACATCAAGCGCGCCAAGGACAAGAACGACTCCTTCCGGCTGATGGGCTTCGGCCATCGCGTGTACAAGAACTACGATCCGCGCGCCCGCATCATGCAGAAGACCTGCCATGAAGTGCTCGAGGCGGTCGGCCACAAGGACGATCCGATCCTGCAGGTGGCCATGGAGCTCGAGCGCATCGCGCTGAACGACGATTACTTCATCGATAAGAAGCTCTATCCCAACATCGACTTCTATTCGGGCATCACCCTGAAAGCCCTCGGCTTCCCGACTGACATGTTCACCGTACTGTTCGCCATTGCCCGCACGGTCGGCTGGATCGCCCAGTGGAAGGAGATGATCGAGGACCCGTCGCAGCGCATTGGCCGGCCGCGGCAGCTCTATACCGGCCCGACCGAGCGCAGCTACGTCCCCATCGAGGATCGCTGAGCTTCGCTCAGCTCGGCCTGCCTTCGTTCGGCGTAAGCCAGCACGATCCGCGCCGCGCGGGCGCTTGGGGCATCGTCTGTTTGCCGCACCTGCTCGCCGACGCGAGCAAGGCCCGAGAGCTGCCGCTCGCGCTCAGGGCCGCCCCGCATGAGCGGCAACAGAGCCTCGCTCAACCTCTCGCCGTCGCACTCCCGATTCAGAAGCTCGGGGAAGACGTTTTCGCCGAGGATGAGATTGGGCAGCACCACCGAATGGGCGATCAGCAGAAAGCGCAAGCTGCTCGCGATCGGGTCTGCCCGGTAGGCGACGACCATCGGCGTGCCGGCAAGCGCCAGCTCGAGCGTCACGGTGCCTGAGGCGGCAAGCGCCGCGCGCGCGAGCTTGAAGGCGGCGAATTTGTCCGCCTCGCCGATCACGATGTGCGGCGTCATCGACCAACCTTTGAGTCCCTCCTCGATCAACGGGCGAACGCTCCTCACCGCGGGCAGGATCACCTCGAAGGGCCCGGCCTCCGCCTTCAGCTGGCGCACGGCGTCGCCGAAGGGCGCCATCAGCCGCTTCACCTCGCTCGCCCGGCTGCCGGGCAGAACCACGAGGACAACGCGGTTTTTGGCGATGCCGAGGCGCCCACGCAAGGCTTCAGCATCGAGGTTACGCATCCAATCGAGCTTCTCCACCAGCGGATGGCCGACATAGCTGCAAGCCGGGCCGCCGAGGCGCCGGTGCGCGTCCGGCTCGAAGGGTAGGATGGCGAGGATGTGATCGATATAGCGGCGCATCTTGCGCGCCCGGCCTGGCCGCCAGGCCCAGACGCTCGGCGAGACGTAGTCGATGATGGGGATGTCGGGGGCGCGCCGGCGCACGCGCTTGGCCACCTGATGGGTGAATTCGGGGCTGTCGAGGATCACGAGAGCATCGGGACTTTGCGCGATCACGGCGTCCACCGATTGCCGAATGCGCCGCCAGATGTTGGGCAAGCGCGGCAGCACGTCAACGAGGCTCATGACGGCAAGCTCCGACAGAGGAAAGAGCGAAGGGCAGCCCTGCTCGGCCATCAGCTCGCCGCCGACACCTTGAAGCTCGAGCGGTCTTGTCGACTGGGCGCGCAAGCCCTCGATGAGCTTGGCGCCAAGCGCGTCGCCAGAGTGCTCGCCGGCGATCAGAAACAGCTTCAGCGGCCCTGAGGCCGGCGTCGACGTCCGTTGACTAGGCATCCTGGTTGCGGGCGAGCTTCTGGCCGATCAGGAACAGCCCATGTTGGCCGGCTGCCGCGATGGTGGCGTCCCGGTCGGCGATGAGCACCCGGCCGGCAGCAACCGCAATGCCGGCGAGACCCGCCTGCGCTGCCATCTCGACCGTCTC
>DATDLA010000128.1:0-2312 GCA_036519535.1 Methyloceanibacter sp. | reverse complement strand
GCTCGAGATTGTACTCGGTCGACTTGCGCGTATAGATGGCGCAGCGCGCGAGCTTGCTGAGGGGTCCGTTCATGCGACCGACATCCCATGACGCACGAGGGACGGCTCATCGCCGGGACGGGCGTGTGGACGGGCGGTGCCTTTGAGGCGTCGCGCCGCCTGAGTTGCCGCCGAAGATGCCACCGTACGACAGCGTCGCCATTGGCGTGGGCTCGGGCGAACTCTCACGCGCCCGCCCGCTCCACGAAATCGCAGCTCGCGTGCGATGTCCGCGGTGACGTCGCGCATCCAGCCATCGGCGGTGTTGAAGGCCACCACGCGCAGGGGATCCAGCACCAGATACACTGTGCCGTCCCGGCTGTCGGCAAACGGCAGCATTGCGGCGCGGTGGGCTATGGCACTCACGCCCGTTTGCGCGCCGGGGTTGCCGAGGCTCCCTTGCGCGCTGCAGCGCAGCCTTTGATGTCCTCGGCGACGCTGCGGCGCAATGCCTCCATGAGATTGACCACCCGGTGCGGCGGGGCAAAGGTCTTCCTGCGCTCTGGAACGGCGCCGGCCTGCTTGGCCTTCAGATGCGCCAGCAGTGCCTCCTCGTAGCGGTCCCGGAAGGTCGCGGGGTCAAACTCGCTGGCCTTGCTGTCGAGAATATGCTCGGCCAGCGTGAGCATGTCCGGCGCAATGGTGAGGTCGGGCAGGTCGCAGAAGTAATCCTCGGCCTTGCGCACCTCATAGGGGTAGCGCAGCGTGGTGCCAAGAAGCCCCTTGTCGTATGGCTTAAGCGCGATCACCCGCTCGCGCTTCGAGAGCACTAGCCGCCCGAGCGCCACCATCCCCTTGCCGCGCATGGCTTCGCGAATCACCGCAAAGGCCTCCTGCCCGACCGGCTCGTTGGGCATGACATAATAAGGGCTATCGAAGAAGCGCTGGTCGATCGCGGAGTGCAGCACAAATCTGTCGATCTCGATGGTGTGGGTGCTCTCAATCTCGATCGCTTCGAGCTCCGCATCCTCAACGATGAGGTACTGGCCCTTGGCCACCTCGTAGCCGCGGCCTTTGTGCTCGGGGGCGACCGGCTCGCAGGTCTCTTCATCGATGAGCTGCTGGCGCAGGCGATTGCCGGTGGCCTTGTTGATCTGCCGGAAGGCGATGCGCTCGGCACTCGAGCAGGCCGCATGGAGCGCAATCGGACAGGAGACCAGAGCCAGTTTGAGATAGCCTTTCCAGTAGGGACGCATAGCCAACTCCTATGGTTTTAGGTTTTCGCATGCGAGGCTGTTTGCAGGGGCAAAGATGCGGTGTTCATTTCCGAGGCGTTCATTCCGCGCGCGGGTTGCGAGCCATCGCGGCCCTCCCGCGCACTTGCATTCTGATTGCGGCGTGCAGGGGCGCCGTTTCCTCGCGCGAGGGCAAAGAACCGAGGACCACTCCAGGCGGTGCCGGTGACGGCGCGGGCGATGGCGGACAGGCTCGGATAAGTCGCGCCCTGCCAGTCGAAGCCATCGGAGACGACGGTGACGGTGTGGCGCTGGCCCTGATAGTCGCGAACGAGCACCGTGCCGGGCTTGAGGCGGCGCCGTGGCGAGCCGCCGTGCCGCGCCAGCCCGTGCAAGAACCTCAGGCTTTCCCGATCAAGCCCGCCAAAGGCCCGCTCCTGCAGGCGATAAGCGATCATTCGCCCCAAGAGGTCCTTGCTCAGATCTGCTGGCGGGGTTCGTCCGAAGATCACGCGCCAGTGTCGCCGAAGCGCGTCAAGCGCAAGCGAGCGCAAATGAGCAATCTCGGCCTCGATCGCGGCCGGGTTTGTCGAGTGCCCCCGCATGGCTACGCACTCGGCACACTCGTGGCATCGGCGGAAGCCTTGCCGGCAACAATCCGATACACGCGCTCGCCGTCCATCTTCTCCGACTCCAGCCTGAGCCCGAGCTGCTTGCGCACCACGGCGGCCAGGAAGGCGCGCACCGTGTGCGGCTGCCAGCCGGTGGAGCGCGTGACGGTGGCGATGGTGGCGCCGCTCGGTCCGCACAGCAGTGCCAGCACCCGCGCCTGCTTCGAATTCGCTCGCCCCTTGGGCTGACCGCTGCCGGCCGCCTTCGAACGGATCTTGGATGCAGACCGCGCCTTGATGGTGCGCGCAGGTTTGCGCTTGGACATGCAAAACTCCTCTCAAGAGCGTCGGCGCAACAACGCGCCGGAGGGCTGGCGCAACAGCGCGCCGCCACCACCCAAACCCCGCGGAGGCCCATCGGCGCTGGCGGGGTGCGAGGAGCAAGCCGGTCAGGCTCGGCGTCCGTGATCACCACACACGCTCTCTT
>DATDLA010000127.1:0-4011 GCA_036519535.1 Methyloceanibacter sp. | reverse complement strand
GATGCGGGCCTATCTCGACGCCCAGAAAGAGCATCGCGTCTCCGAATATGAGATGCCCGCCGAGCTGAAGCGGAGGATCGTCGAGCGCCTTGCTCCCTATATCGACCGCTTTTTCTATCGCGAGGCGGTGACGCGCGAGCTCGCCAAGGGCGCGGCGTCGAAACCCGTGCCCGAGCCGCAAGTTTCGTGACCTTCCTGCAACGGGTGAAGGGGCATGCGGCGCGGCGGCAACGCTGATATTGTTGGCCGCTAGGGTGTGCGGGATGGGACTATGCTTCGAGGCGAAAGGTTGAGAACGTGCCGGGTCATTACACCGTAGGCCTCGTGGCCAAGGGCAAGGCCGACCGCGTCGCCGTCGACGCGGAGGACGCGCTGATCGCTGCGCTTAGGGTCAAGGCCGAGCGCCCCGACGCCACCATCACCTATGTCCGCCGCCAGAATCGCCGCGGCGATGCGCGCCATCCGTCCCACAGCCTCACCGGCAACCGCCGTTAGATTTTCGGCCTGCGCGTGATGCCGGGGCGCAATTTCGCCGGCATTAATCATTAAAATTGTAACGAGTCATTGCAGGTGCGGAGCCCCCTAGGGTTCGCGGCGTGCCGCAATGCCTTGCGCTTGCGCTATGAAAGAGCGAACGATTTCGGCCTTTTTGAAAGAGATGATGCTCCGGGGGCTCAGACTTCTTGTGTGGCTCTGGCTCGGCCTCTTGTGGCTGGCTCATCTCGGCCGCAAGGACGATAAGGACAAGAGCGACTTTCCGTGAGGTGGCCTTGTGACGGATGTATCACCCCAAGGGGATATAGCCGCCCTGTGCACAAAAAAGAACGGATTGCGAACGGAGAACAAAACGAGTACGTTGTCCTCTCGCTCTCATGAGAGGCGTACGAATTGGGGCCGGCAGCCCCGGGGATCATGCCGAACCGGCGTTTGCCAGCATCGCCGGGCCTGTGAAATAAGGGAGAATCGGCCATGTTGAATGTCGCGCTTCGTCTCGTCGAAGGAGCTGAAATGGACAGGGAGAAGGCGCTCGAAGCTGCGATCTCGCAGATCGAGCGGAATTGCGGCAAGGGCTCCATCATGCGCCTCGGCCAGAACGAGAAGGCGGTGGAGGTCGAGGCCATCTCCACGGGCTCGCTCGGCCTCGACATCGCGCTCGGCATCGGCGGCCTGCCGCGCGGCCGCGTCGTCGAGATCTACGGGCCTGAATCCTCCGGCAAGACCACGCTCGCGCTGCACGTCATCGCCGAGGCGCAGAAGCGCGGCGGCATTTGCGGCTTCATCGACGCCGAGCACGCGCTCGACACCGTCTATGCGCGGAAACTTGGGGTAGACCTCGAAAACCTCCTGATCTCCCAGCCCGACACCGGCGAGCAGGCGCTCGAGATCACCGACACTCTGGTGCGGTCCGGCGCCATCGACGTGCTGGTGATCGATTCCGTTGCGGCGCTGACGCCGAAGGCCGAGCTCGAAGGCGAGATGGGCGAAATGCAAATGGGCAGCCAGGCGCGGCTGATGAGCCAGGCCTTGCGCAAGCTCACCGGTTCGATCTCCAAATCCCGCTGCATGGTCATCTTCATCAATCAGATCCGCATGAAGATCGGCGTGATGTTCGGCTCGCCTGAAACCACGAGCGGCGGCAATGCTCTGAAATTCTATGCCTCGGTGCGCCTCGACATCAGGCGCATTGGCGCCATCAAGGAGCGCGAGGAGGTGGTCGGCAACCAGACCCGCGTGAAGGTGGTGAAGAACAAGGTGGCGCCGCCCTTCAAGCAGATCGAGTTCGACATCATGTATGGCGAGGGCGTCTCCAAGACCGGCGAGCTGATCGATCTCGGGGTGAAAGCGGGAATCGTGGAAAAATCCGGCTCTTGGTTCTCCTTCGATTCGGAGCGCATCGGCCAGGGCCGCGAGAACGCCAAGCAATATCTGAAAGAGCATCCGCAAATTGCCGAGAAGATCGAGCGCGCCATCCGCCAGAACGCCGGGCTGATCGCCGGGCAGATCCTCGAGGGTGCGAGCGAGGCAAGCGGCGAGGGCGCCGAAGGTGACGACGCCGCCACGGGCTTTGCCGAGGACGGCACCGTGGCGCCGATTGCCGGCGGGGCCGCAAGGCGCGGCCGCCGCTGACGCCGGGTGCGCTGAAGTTCAGTAAGTTAGATGCGTTCGTCATGGCCGGGCTTAGCCTGCCCTCGGGCCACGACCCGAGGGTCCCGGCCATCCACGTATATCTTCTTCCCTCCCCTTAATGGGGAGGGTGGTTCGGGCCGGAGCATCCGGACCGAGCCGGGTGGGGTGATGTGCTTGTCCCCCCGACGCCGCCGGTTTCTAGCGCGCTACCGCTTCGCTGCTTGAGCGCGCCGGCGTCGTCGGACCTCCCCGCAAGGGGGAGGTATGAACAGGCTGTGCCGTGCCCTCCTGCACGCTGGACAGCCTCGGTTCGCCGAACTATGTCTCAGGCGGATCCTTGAAGCCCGCGCCTCCTTCCGGAAGCGGCTTCGCCACGCCACAATCGGCTAGGATTCATTTGCAATCTTCGCGTAGCCTCCCTCGCGAATGGTCGCGCGCGACTAAAGGCCTCCCAGCATCGCTGCCATGAGCCAAGCCAAGAAGACGAGCGCCAAGAAAGCCAAGGCCGCCGGCGCGGCCGAAGTCACCAAGAAAGCCGGCCAGAAACGTATGAACGACAAGACTGTCACCGATAACGCCGCCAAAGACGCGAGCGCGAAGGCTGCGAGTCCTGGCGATACCGGCGTCAACGACACGAGTGTCAATAACACGAGTGTTAACGCCATCCGCGCCGGCTTCCTCGATTTCTTCGCGCGCAACGATCATCAGGTGCTGCCCTCGAGCCCGCTCGTGCCGCGCCACGATCCCACCCTGATGTTCACCAATGCCGGCATGGTGCAGTTCAAGAACGTGCTTACCGGCGCCGAGAAGCCGGCCTTCCCGCGCGTCGCCACGGCGCAGAAATGCGTGCGCGCCGGCGGCAAGCATAACGACCTCGACAATGTCGGCTACACCGCGCGCCACCACACCTTCTTCGAGATGCTCGGCAACTTCTCCTTCGGCGATTATTTCAAGGAGCGCGCCATCCTGCTCGCCTGGGAGTTGCTCACCAAGGACTACGCGCTCGACAAGAAGCGCCTGTTGATCACCGTCTATGCCGACGACGACGAGGCGGCGCGGCTGTGGCGGAAGATTTCCGGCTTCCCCGAGGAGAAGATCATCCGCATCGCGGGCGCCGACAATTTCTGGTCGATGGGCGAGCTTGGCCCTTGCGGTCCTTCCTCCGAGATTTTCTACGATCACGGCCCGAGCGTGCAAGGCGGTCCTCCCGGCGGCCCTGACGCCGAAGGCGACCGCTTCGTCGAAATCTGGAACCTCGTCTTCATGCAGTACGAGCAGCTCGCAGATAAGCGCGTTGACCTGCCGCAGCCCTCCATCGACACCGGCATGGGGCTTGAACGCCTCGCCGCCGTCTTGCAAGGCACCCACGACAATTACGAGATCGATCTGTTCAAGGCGCTGATCGCGGCCTCGGTCTCGCTCACCGGCGTGCCGGCCAAGGGTGAGGCCAAGCCCAGCCATCGCGTCATCGCCGATCATTTGCGCGCGTCGTCCTTCCTCATCGCCGACGGCGTGCTGCCCTCAAACGAGGGACGCGGCTATGTGCTTCGCCGCATCATGCGCCGCGCCATGCGTCATGCGCATCTGCTCGGCGCCGAGGAGCCTCTGCTGTGGCGGCTGGTGCCGACGCTGATCACCGAGATGGGCCACGCATACCCTGAGCTCGAGCGGGGTTCGAGCCTGATCGTCGAGACCCTGAAGCTGGAGGAGACCCGCTTCCGCGATACACTCGGGCGGGGCTTGCGTCTCCTCGACGAGGCGACCAGAGGATTGAAGCGCGGCGCCATGCTTCCCGGCGAGACGGCGTTCAAGCTTTACGACACTTACGGCTTCCCCTTCGACTTGACCGAGGATGCGCTGAAAGCCCGCGGCATCGGCGTCGAC
>DATDLA010000126.1:0-12236 GCA_036519535.1 Methyloceanibacter sp. | reverse complement strand
AGTGCTCGCGTCCGCCCTTGTCAGGCGCTATAAGGTGACACGGCTCCGCCCAGATGCGGGGCCGTTTGTGCGTCTTTTATCCAGATTTTAGAGGACCTTAACTCGTGGCCAATGTCGTGGTCGTCGGCTCCCAATGGGGCGACGAAGGCAAGGGCAAGATCGTCGATTGGCTGTCGGAGCGCGCCGATATCGTGGTGCGCTTTCAGGGCGGCCACAATGCCGGCCACACGCTGGTGGTCGACGGCACCACCTATAAGCTGTCGCTGCTCCCCTCAGGCGTGGTGCGCAAGGGCAAGCTCTCGGTGATCGGCAACGGCGTCGTGGTCGATCCTTGGGCGCTCGCCGATGAGATCGCCAAGATCGAGGCGCTCGGCATCGGCATCAGCCGCGACAATCTTCGCATCGCCGATAACGCAACGCTCATCTTGCCGCTCCACCGCGAGCTCGACTCACTGCGTGAGGCGCAAGCCGGCGAAGGCAAGATCGGCACGACAAAGCGCGGCATCGGCCCTGCCTATGAGGACAAGGTCGGCCGGCGCGCAATCCGCGTCATGGATCTGCAGGACCTGCCGAGCCTCAAGCCGAAGATCGAGCGCATCCTTAGCCATCACAATCCCCTTCGCCGCGGTCTCGGCGAGCCCGAGATCAGCGCCGATGCGCTGTGCGGCGAGTTGACGGCGATCGCGCCGAAGGTGCTGCCTTATGTCGATACGGTGTGGGCGCTGCTCGACCGCGAGCGGCGCGCCGGCAAGCGCATCCTGTTCGAGGGCGCGCAAGGGGCGCTGCTCGACATCGACCACGGCACCTATCCCTTCGTCACCTCGTCCAACACCGTGGCGGCGCAGGCGGCGACCGGGTCCGGCTTGGGGCCGGGCGCGATCAACTATGTGCTCGGCATCACCAAGGCCTACACCACGCGGGTGGGCGAGGGGCCATTCCCCTCCGAGCTCAAGGACGAGACCGGGCGCCAGCTCGGCGAGCGCGGACAGGAGTTCGGCACGGTGACCGGGCGGCCGCGCCGCTGCGGTTGGTTCGACGCTTGCCTCGTGCGCCAGACGCGCAAAGTCGGTGGCATCAACGGCATCGCGCTCACCAAGCTCGACGTGCTCGACCAGCTGCCCGAGCTCAAGATCTGCGTCGGCTACAGGCTCGACGGCCGCGAGATCGATTATCTGCCGGCGGCGCAAGCGGCGCAGGCGCGCGTTGAGCCGATCTACGAGACCATGGAAGGCTGGTCTGAATCGACGCGCGGCGCCCGCTCCTGGGCCGAGCTTCCGGCGCAATGCGTCAAATATGTGCGGCGGCTGGAGGAGCTGATCGAGGCGCCGGTGGCGCTCCTCTCCACGAGCCCCAAGCGCGAGGACACCATCCTGGTGCATGACCCCTTCGTGGATTGATAGCCTTCGCTCTGCTCGCTGCCGGCTCGCCCACGAACAGGCTACCCAAGACGATGGTGTAGGTTGTAGGCTTGCCCGTATCGGTTGTGGGAGATCATCATGGGTAGAAATTCCGAAAAGCTCGAATGCGATCTCGTGATGCGCGGCGGCATTACCAGCGGCATCGTCTATCCGCGCGCCATCGCCAAACTCGCCGAGACCTACGATTTTCGATCGATCGGCGGCACCTCGGCTGGCGCCATCGCGGCTGCTGCGACGGCGGCGGCCCAACTTGGCGCCAACAACGGCGACGATCGCTTTCAGACCATCTACGAGCTTCCGAAAAAGCTCGCCGAGTTGAAGGACGGCAAGTCCACGCTGGAGCGGCTGTTCCAACCGCAGCCAGGCACAAGCCGTCTTTTCAGCCTGCTCATGTCGGGCCTCGAACGGGAGGGCAAGCTCAAGAAGATCCTCCGCATCGTCACGACCGGACTCGCGAATTATTGGTGTTATTCAATTGCCGGTGCGGCAGTCACGCTCATTCCTCTTCTCTGGGTAGCAAGCGCCAGCGGGCTCAGCGGCGCACGTCACGCGGTGTTGATCATCGCCGCGCTCATCCTCGGTCTGTTGACGGCGATCCTCGGCGTGGCGCTCGGCGTGTTCCGCGACGTCCGCAAGCGATTGCCGGAAAACCGCTACGGGCTCTGCTCGGGCTCGAGCGACATGCGGCCTGACAGGGCCGGCGTTTTGCCGCTGATCGATTGGCTACACGACTTCTTCCAGAGCCTCGCGGGAAGAACGCCGACCGACGACCCAGTGACCTTCGGCGACTTGTGGGGCAACGGGGGCGATGAGAATGCTCCGCGAGATATCGAACTCGTGTTGATGACCACAAATGTCACCCGCGGCATCTCGCAGCGCTTCCCGTTTCTCGAAGGCAGCTGGGGCCAGCTCTACTTCGACGAGGGAGAGTTCGCCGAACTCTTTCCGAAGTCCGTCGTGAAGTGGATGACGGACCACGCCCAAAAGCCGAGGAGCGAAGGCAAAGTCGATATTCCGGAAGGCTATTATTGCTTGCCGAAGCCGGCGGACCTGCCGATCCTGCTCGGCGCTCGCATGAGCTTGAGCTTTCCCATCCTGCTCAGCGCCGTGCCGCTCTATGCAGCAAATTTCGAGCGCGAGCCGAAGGAGGGCAAATACCCGCTCGAGCGGTGCTGGTTTTCCGATGGAGGATTGACCAGCAATTTTCCGATCCACTTCTTCGACGCGCCGCTTCCCTTGCGCCCGACCTTCGGCATCAATCTCGTGCCGGATACCGTGGAGGCCACCGAGATCGACGAGGAGGACGACAGATTGGAGCGAGTGAGCGGAGTGGCCACGAAGGGATCGCCTGGCCATGACCTTAACGACGGCTGGGACAAGGTCTGGATGCCGAGCAAGAATGCGACCGGTATTGCCTCCGCGGCCCGCTTCAACACATTCGACGGCCTGGTGGGATTTTTCGGCGCGCTGTTCGACACCGCACGGAATTGGGGCGACACCGAACTCATGGCCATGCCCGGCTATCGTGACCGCGTGGTGCATGTGAAGCTCGCCGAAGACGAAGGCGGACTCAATCTCAGCATGCCGTCAAAGATCATCGAAGCGCTCGGCGAGCGCGGCGAGCGCGCCGGCGAACTGCTTGCCGGGCGCTTTGCGCCGACCCCGACCGGCAATGAGGTCCTCGCAGATCCGAAGACTGGTAATCCCGTCGTCTTGACGTGGGACAACCACCGCTGGGTGCGCTACCGCTCGTTCATGGCTGCGGTGGAACTCGTCGCCAGGCGCTTTCGGGCGACTTGGAACGATGTGTCAACGCGCAAGCATTGGCGCTTATATGACGACCTACTCAAGCGCGCGCCAAGAGATGCGCCCGTTAGCTACCCCTTGCATCGCCCCGATCAGCAGAATTTTGCCATATCGGAGACGGCAAGACTCGTCGATTGGACTGCCACCTGGACAACCGGCGATCAGACCTTCGACCGGACATCGAACCCGGGGCGCTCGCCGCGACCAAAGCCGGGCTTGCGCATGATGCCTCCTGGCGCCAACGATCCACGCGCGGAGCGAGGCGTTTAGCAACGCCTGCGCCAATGCTAAGGTCGCTCCGCGGAGGGCGTGCATGGCAGACAAATTTCCCTGGAAGGTGGCGTGGATCACCGGCGCGTCGGGCGCGATCTGCGGCGAGATTGCGAAGCGGCTCGCAAGCGCGGGCGTCAGCGTCGCGGCCACGGCGCGGCCGAGCGAGAGGCTCGATGCGCTTGCCGCTTCGAGCGGCAACATCAAAGCCTTTCCCGCCGATGTGCTGCAGCCTTATGCCTTGAAGGTGTGTGCCCGGAAGGTCGAGGCCGAGCTTGGCCCCATCGATCTCGCGCTGCTCGGCGCCGGCATGTATGTGCCCTTCGACATCCGCAACATCGACCTCGACGGCTTCCACAAGACCATGGCGCTCAATGTCGATGGCGTGATCAATGCCGTCGCCGCGGTGCTGCCCGCGATGCTTCAGCGCAAGAGCGGTCACATCGCCTTCATGGGTTCGCTGTTCGGCTATGCCGGCTGGCCTGAGAACGGCAGCTATGGCGCGAGCAAAGCCGCGGTAATCAATCTGGCCGAGAGCTTCAAGCTCGAATTGGAGGGCGAAGGGATCGCCGTCACCATCATCAATCCCGGCTTTGTCGATACCCCGCTGAATGCGTCCTACGACCCGAAGAAGAAGCTCTATGTGATGAGCAAGGAGCGCTGCGCGCGGAAGATCCTCGAGAAGCTCGGGAACAGGCCCTATGAGATCGCCTTTCCGCCACAGGTGGAGGGGTTCCTCAAATCGGTGCGCTCCTTGCCCCGCGCGCTCTCCTTTCCGCTCATCCGCTGGTTCACCTCGCGTACAGGGTAGGGGCTAGCTCGCCCGCTTCTGCCTGCTCGATTCTGCCGGCCGGGAGGGCTGCGGCGCCATGAATTCCGGGCCGACTTCGTCCTTGATGGTTTCGGCAAGGATGCTGTCGATCTCCTGCATGGCGGCGGCGTCGAGCTTCCAGCCCATCACGTCTTCGACCGGGGCGAGCTGATCAGGCCGGCGGGCGCCCCAAAGTGCTACGATCTTGCCGCGGTCGAGCAGCCAGCGGACGGCAAGCGCAAGCACCGTCTTGCCGTAACGCTCGCGCGCGAAGCGGTCGAGCCGCTCCACCGCCGCAAGATACTGGCCCAGTCGCGGTTGGCGGAATTTGGGGTCGGTCTTGCGCAAGTCGTCGCCTTTGAATTGCGTCTCGGCGGTGATCTTTCCGGTCAGCAGCCCGCGGCAGAGCGCGCCATAGGCGAGCACCACCAGGTCGTTGCGCTCGGCGTAAGGAAGGACGTCCTTTTCGATCTCCCGCTCGAACAGATTGTAGGGCGGCTGGATGGTGGCAAGCGGCGCTCCCTTCCTGAAGCGATCCATCTGCTCCGGCGAAAAATTGCTGACGCCGATGGCGCGAATTTTTCCCTCGCGGCGAAAGGCATCGAGCGTTCTTGCCGTCTCCTCGAACGGAACCGACGTGTCAGGCCAATGCACCTGATAGATGTCGATGACATCGGTCTTGAGGCGGCGAAGCGAGTCCTCGAGCTCGTTGCGCAGCCGCGCCGGCGTGGAGTTGCGCAAGAACTTGCCGCTTGCCCAGTCGAGCCCGACCTTGGTGGCGATGATCGCAACCGCTCTCCGGCCGCCCTCGAGCGCCTTGCCGACCAGCTCCTCGGAGCGGCCGAAGCCATAGCCAGGTGCGGTGTCGATGAGATTGATGCCGTTATCGAGCGCGGCGTGAATGGTGCTGATCGCGTCGCTTTCCTCGGTGCCGCCCCACATCATCCCGCCGATGGCCCAGGTGCCAAGGCCGATGCGCGAGGCATCGAAGGGCAACCCGGCAATCTTGATATTTTCCATGCCGATTCCTCTCAGATTTCATCCCAGGCGCAGCCCATGCGAGCGAGCGCCGGTTCACGGGACTTGAACGCGCGAGGAGGCGCCAAAGATCGGTGTCCTTTCTGTCGCAGGGGTGCTTTCGCCAGAAAGTAGGGTGGGCAATGGCAAAGCGTTGCTCACCCTACGATAGCAGGTCGCGGAAATAGGAATCGAGCAGGCGGTTCTCGGGGTCGGCCTGGCGCCGGTAGTCGGCGAACAGCTTGAGCCGCCCGGCCAAGGCTTTCTGCGCCTGCTCGCGGGTGAGAAACGGCGTCTGGTTGAACAGCGGCTGGCCGCCCCGCGCGCTGCAGAAATCGTTATAGGCGACAAGAAACGTTTCCCACTCCTTGCCACCGGTGGAAGCGGGGTCGATGGAGAGCGTCGGCCCCTCCCAGGAATAGGAGAGCAGAGCCTCGCGGTCCTGCACGATGGAATAGCCGACGCAAGGCAGATCGCAGCGGTAACCGGTCCGCTTGTCATAGGCGTCGACGAAGTCGCAATACTCGTCGAGGATCTTGAAGAAGTTCCGCTCCGGAAAGGCCCACATGCTGAACAGATACTTGTAGGGCCCGGGATCGCGTGGGTAGTTGATGATCTGGGCGTGCGGCCAGGTGGCGTCGCTCCTCACGACACGGACGAGCCCCTGGCGCAGGATGAAGAAATGGAGCTTGTCGGCGAGCTCGCGCAGCGTCCGATTGGAGGTGCGTGCCTTGATCCACAGCGTGATGGCGGGGCCGTATTTGCGCCAGAAGCGGTTGCGGTAGGTCCAGCGCCGGCGCGACACTGGCTGCACGCCGGGATTGTCCTTCCTGAGCTCGACCAGCACGCGGCGCACATAGGGGAAGATGTAGTACATCACCGCGAAGCCTTGCGCCTTATAGACCGGGAAGCGCTTGCGGAAGTCGGCAACCGCCATGGAGTGGTGACGCACGCTGAGCGCAGTGGTGGGCCGAACCTTGATGGTGACCTCATAGACGATGCCGAGCAGCCCGTAGCTCGAGCGCATCACCTGCATCTCTTCAGGGTGGTCGCGCTCGTTGATGGCGCGGATGTCGCCGTTCGGCGTGACGAAACGCATGGCGCTCACATAGGAGCTGATCTGCCCATAGCCGCCCGGGAAGGATGAGTCCTTGGTGGCGGCGGTGGCCATGGCGCCGAGGGTGACGTTGCCGATCTCGGTGGTGACGTGGAATTGCAGACCGCGCTCCTTCAGCGCGTTGGACACCACGATGTAAGTGGCGCCTGCTTCCACCGTCACGCTGTCCTCGCCGAATTTGAGGATGCGGTTCATGGCCTTCATGTCGACCATGGTGCCGCCGTCGTCGCCGTTCATGCGGGCGGTGGAATGCATCGACCCGGCCGGGCGCACCGGCGAGGGGAAGCGCACCACGCTCTTCACGATCTCGACGATGTCCTCGGGCGTCTCGGGCGTGACCAGCACTTTGGGCCGGTAGGTCCAGGTGCCGTCCCAGCTCCGGATCGTCACATCGTCCTTGATGTCCATTCAGTCTCCCCGGCGTGGCGCGGACGCGCCAGACCATAGTGCAAAGCTCGGCAAAATTGCAGTGGGCGGGAATGTGGTTAAGGGCGCCCCCGGGCCTATATACAACGGCGGCCCCCCGCTTTGAGAGAGCCGATGTGACATTGCGAAGATTTGACCCAGATCAAGGACCAGGCGGGCTACGCTCTCGATTTCAAGGCGTCGCCTCGCTTCCGGGTTCTGTGCTATCCACGGCGGCTAGAGGGCGGCAAGAGCAGCAATTTTAGTGGGGGAGTGGTGAAACGATATTGCATCATCGGCGCCGGCGCCTGCGGACTCGTGGTGGCCAAGACCTTTGCCGAGCGCGGCATCCCGTACGACTGCTTCGAGGCCCTTGGCGATGTCGGCGGCATCTGGAACCCGCAAAGCCCGCACGTGGTGTATGGCTCGACCTATCTCAACTCGTCGAAGAAATTGTCGAAGTATCCGGACTACGACTTCCCCGAGGAATGGCCGCATTATCTGAGCCGGGCGCAGGCGCAAGAGTACCTCCGCAATTACGCGCGAGAGTTCGGGCTCTATGACCGCATCACCTTCAATGCTCGGGTGACCTCGGCCGAGCGGATCGACGGGCGCTGGCGCATCCAGATCGAAGGCGAGTCGAAGCCGCGGTTCTATGACGGGCTTGTGGTCGCCAACGGCCATCATTGGCATCCGAATTGGCCGAGCTATCCAGGTACCTTCGCCGGCGAGATCCTGCACTCCCACGACGTGAAGTCGAAGGAGCAGCTCAGGGGCAAGCGGGTGCTGGTGGTGGGCGCCGGCAACTCCGCCGTCGACATTCTCGACGATGCCGCCCATGACGGGGCGCGCGCCGTGCATTCGATGCGGCGCAGCTATTACTTCTTTCCCAAGCTCGTGCTGGGCAAGCCGACCGACGCCTTTATCGACAAGACCAGTCGCTGGCCTCTGCCGCGCTCGGTAATGCGCTATCTCTATTGGTGGGGCTTGCGCATCACCGTCGGATCGCATTGGAAGTACAATCTGCCCGCTCCGGATCACAAGCTGTTCGACGCTCATCCCACCGCTTGCACGCTCTATCTCGATCACATCGTGCATGGGCGGATCGTGGCGAAGCCTGGGATCGAGAGGCTCGACGGCAAGACCGTGCATTTCGTCGACGGGAGCAGCGAAGAGATCGACCTCCTCGTCTACGCCACGGGGTTCAGGCCGAGCTTCCCGTTCATGGATCAGAGCTTCATTCTGGACGAGAAGGGCCGCTCCAAGCTCTTCATCCACGCCTTCCATCGCGAGCTCGACGATTTCTTCGTGGCCGGCCTGTTCGAGCCGGCGGAAGGCGGCGTGTGGCAGATCGCGGATTACCAGGCAAAGCTGATCGCAAGCTTCATCGTGGCGACGGCCTTGGATCCCGCCCGCGCGGATTGGTTCCGCAAGCTCAAGGCGACCGCTAGCCCCGATATCGGCCACGGCATTGCCTGGAAGGACACCGCCTGGCACAGATTCGAGATCCAGCATTACCGCTTCCGCAAATACATGGCCCGGCTGCTCAGGAAATTGGGCGAAAGCGCAACGGCGCCTCTGGCCGAAGCTGCGTCAACGGCAAGCGCCGATCGCACCGGCGCCAAAGCTCCGCTCAAGCTCGCCTCCTGACCTCCCTCTAAGCCCCCAGAAGGATGTCATCTTATGAAGCCCAAGGAGTGGTAGAGTCGCTCCCATAAGCGGGCAGGGAAGAAGACGAAATCGCGATAGGCGAGGAGGCTTGGCCATGCTTAGCGAGGACACCGCCGACTGCTTGGCGCTGGCGAATACCGCGATACTCATGCGGCTCATTGAAGAGCTCATCGAGTGCGGCGCCGTCGCTCGACCGACCGCCTTGTTGCAAAATGCCGTGATCGATCTGCAAGGGTGCCCGGAACCGAGCGCGCGTGTCGATGACGCGATCCGGCTGATCCGCAAGGAGTTGATGCCACGGCTTTTGCGGCCGGCGCAGATCAGCTGATCCCGCTGCGTTGGTGGATACAGGCAACTTCGTTACAGAACTGCCTGAAATCGTGCGACATTTCGCCTTGGCCATAGCGGCCAAGCCTGCCTTTCTCTTGCCTCTGTACGAGCGCAAAGTTTAGGGGCTAACGTGACACGTTACGGAGGGAGTCGCGCGTCGCCTCGCAGAGGTTCAGAATTGCGGGGGAGAGGGCGCGCCGCCGGAATTTCGCGTTCGGGACGTGGCGCGTTCAGAATTGTAGGGGGTTCATCGAGCATCAGGAGCGGGTTGTGAGGTTATCCTCTCGCGCGACGCTTGGCCTGTTTTCGGCCGCGGCCATGGCTTGCATGGTGGCGATCGGGCCGTCCCGCGCGGCTGAGCCCGACGGGCCCGCGGCGCTGATCGGTCCGGCCGAGGCCTTGCGCATCGCCATCGCCAACCGCATCACCGACAAAGGCGCCAAGGCCGGCAGCGAGTACAAGGCGCTTGCCGATTATTATTCGGCTCCCGACGCGCATGTGCTTTGGGTGGATGAAAACGGGCTAACCCTCCGCGCCAAATCGGTGATGGAGGAAATCGGCAAGGCCGACGATTATGGACTGCGCGCCTCCGACTATGCGCTCCCCAGGATCGAAGGCGTCAATCCGAAATCGCCCAACGCCACGGGCGCGCTCGCCGATGCCGAGGTCAAGCTCGACGTTGCCGTGCTGCGCTACGCCCGCGACGCCCGTGGCGGCCGTTTCGATTGGGCGCGGCTCGATCCAGATCTCGACCCCACGCTCGCGCTTCCCGATCCGCTGCAGGTAATGGAATCCATGGCCATCCGCGCCGAGCCCGCGGCCTATCTGCGGAGCTTCCAGCCCGACCAGCCGCAATTCGAGGCCTTGCGGAAGGCGCTGATCGCGGCGCGCGGCGGCAATGTCGACGACAGCGTCGTCAGGATCCCGGAGGGGCCGGTGCTCAAGCTTGGCGTCGAGCATGAGCAAGTGGCGCTGCTCAGGAAGCGGCTCGAGGTGCCGGCGGCCGACGGAGCCAAGGAGACCGTGTTCGACGCCGAGGTGGAGCAGGCGGTGAGGCGCTTCCAGGAAGAGCGCGGTTATAGGCCCGACGGCCTGGTCGGACCCGGCACGCGGCGCGTGCTCAATGGCGAGCAGCAGCGGTCTTCGAGCCCGTCAAGAACGAGGCTAATCCAGCTCAATATGGAGCGCTGGCGCTGGCTGCCCAACGACCTCGGACCATTCTATGTCACCGTCAACATCCCTGAATTCACGCTGCGGGTGATGGAGGAGGGCAAGGCTGCCTTCACCACGCGGGTAGTGGTGGGCAAGCCCGACAAGCAGACTCCCGTCTTCTCCAACGAGATGCAGGAGGTCGTGTTCAATCCCTATTGGAACGTGCCGAACTCGATCAAGATGGAGGAGCTGCTACCCTCCATCAGGGGAGGCGGCGATTGGTTTTTCGGCGGCGGAGGCGGCGGCTGGGATACGTCGGTGTTCGCGCGCAACGGCCTGCGCGTTGCCATCGGCACCAAGGAGGTCGACCCCTCCATGCTCGACTGGAACCGCATCGATATCCGCAGCCTCAACGTCTATCAGCCGCCCGGGCCCGAGAACGTGCTCGGCACCGTCAAGTTCGTGTTCCCCAACAAGCACGACGTCTACATGCACGACACGACGCAGAAAAATCTATTCGCCAAGACCGTGCGCGCTGAGAGCCATGGCTGCATGCGGGTGCAGAATCCGGATCAGCTTGCCGTGACCTTGCTCGGTAAGGACCAAGGCTGGACCGCGCAAAAGGTCGCCTCGACCATCGAAAGCGGGGTCGAAGATCAGCATGTGGGGCTGAAGCAGAAGATCCCGGTCTACATCACCTATTTCACGCTGAAGGTGAACGACGACGGTTCGCTCGCGACCTATAACGACATTTATGGCCATGACGCGCGCATGGCGTCGGCGATGCTGGGCGAGCCAATGGCCTACGATCCATTCCCGCCAATGGCCGAAGAGGTCGCTGCTCCGGTCAATCGAATGCAGGAGCGAATGGTCCGTCAGCAGCGGCGCGGCAGGCCGCCGAACAGCATCGCCGACGCCATTTCGGGCTTCCTCAATAACTGACCGCGCGCTTAGGCCTCGGCGCTCGCGGCCTTGACGCTGATCAAGGTGGCGGCGCTTGCGAAGATAGTCCGCGCACGGCCTGGCGCAAGGTCGGGAAAGCACCGATTCCGTAGCCGCCAAAGCCGCGCTCGGCTGCCCAGAGGTCCCACTCGGTCAAGCGGCCGGCGGCATTGAGCCCGATCCCTCTCGCGTTGAGCGCCTCGCCAAGTTCGGTGACGGTCAGCAGCCCGGTTGCATCGATGCTGGTAACCGGGAGTAGGTCGATGATGACATGGCGTAGGCCAGGCCCGGCGTCATCAACCGCTCGCAGCAACTCCCGTTTGAAATATGGGGCGTTGAAAAAGATGATCGGAGCGTTGAAGCGAAACAGAAGGAGGCCCGGCAGACTTTGACCGGCCTCGTGCCGAGCGAGCGAATGAAATCCGGGAAAGCCCTCGACCTTGCCCAGGACTTCGACGCGGGGGCGCGATATCAATCTGATGAAGCGCAGCAGCGCCAGCGCCACAGCAAACAGAATGGCGTCAACCGCGCCGACGGCGACGACGCCGAGAGTGGCAAGCACGGAGAGAAGGGCCTCGGTGCGATCGATCCGGTAGAACAGGCGGAGGCTCTCAAGGTCGATCAGCGACAAGGCGGCGGCGATGAGAACGGCGCCGAGCGCCGCCATCGGCACGTATTGCAGCGGAGCCGTGAAGAAGAGAAGCACCAGCGCCACCGCGGCCGCGGCCACGAGCCCCACAGCATGGGTTCTGCCGCCGGCCGCGTCGCTCATGGCGGTGCGCGAGTCCGCTCCGCTGACGGCGAAGCCCTGCGACACGGCCGATGCAATATTGGCGGCGCCGAGCGCCGCGAAGTCCTGGTCTGGATCGATGTCGTAGCCGTTCTTGGCGGCAAAGCTCCGCGCCGTGAGCATCAGGCTCGAGAAGCTAACCAGGGCCACGCCTGCCGCATCTGCCACAAGCGCCGGAAGGAGCGCTGGGTCGACATGAGGCACCGCAAGCTGCGGCAGGCCGGCCGGAACGTATCCCACCGTCTTCACACCAAAGGCGGCGAGATTGAAGATCGGCACGGCAGCAGCAGCGAGCACCATGCCAACCAGGGCGGCCGGAAGCTGCGGCACAAGACGAGGGACAATGGCGATGACGAGGAAGGTTCCGAGGGCGACGGCAAGAGTCGGCCCCTGAATGTCGCCGAGCTTTCCAAAGATCTCTGCGATGCGCGGGATGATGCCGGTCTCGACCACCGGGAAGCCGAAGATCTTGTCGGCCTGACCGAGAATGATCGAGAGCGCGACGCC
>DATDLA010000125.1:0-4518 GCA_036519535.1 Methyloceanibacter sp. | reverse complement strand
CTTCTCCTTCATGGCGTCCCACTGCGCATGCAGGCGGACCTGGTTGATCTGGCGATAGACGCTGAGCAGCAGCGGATTGCTGGAGGCTTGCGCGATCATCAGATGGAATTCTCCGTCCCAGCGCGAGAAGGAATCCTTGTCATCGATCGATGCCTCGGCGCGGGCCAGCACCACCTCCATGTCTTCGAGGTTGCGGCGCGTCGCGTGCAGCACGGCAAGGCGCGTGGTGAAAGGCTCGACGGCGAGCCGTGCCTCGACGAGCTGCAATGGGCTGATCTGATCGGCAAGATCGGCGCCGTGCTGGCCTCCGCCTGAGCCGACATAGGTGCCGCTGCCGAGCCGGCGCGACACAAGCCCGGCCTTAGCGAGCTGATCGAGCGCACGGCGCACCGTGCTTCGCGCCGCGTCGAAGGTGACGGCGAGCTGGCGTTCGGGCGGCAACCGGTCTCCTTCGCTATAGGCTCCGGTTTCAATGGCGCGACGGAGATAGGCTGAGATGGTGCCGACGCCGTGGTCGCGCCTCTCCAAATCCGTCGCCAGGGATTCGCCTGCCGACTTAATTCGTGGTTCGGTCAATGCGGTTCACCTCTTTGGATAGGCCCACTTTGGGCCCTCTCAACAAATTGGTTTACATTGGTTTGGGACCATGCGCAAATGCGCACTGGAAATTGACAACAATCAAGACGTCTTCCTCACCCCGTGGGGACGTCGCCGGGTCGGGCGGATGCGTCAAACGAGCAACGGACCACTTCCTCAGTCGGTCAAATATGCCATCATCGGCGCCGGGATTCACGGGCTGAGTACCGCTCTCCACCTCGCGCAGATGTTGAAAAACACCGGCCGCGGCTCCGGCGAGGACATCCTCGTTGTGGATAAAACCGGTATCGCCGCCGGCGCCTCGGGCATCGCCTGCGGCGTCGTCCGCAACAATTACTTCCAGCCGGCCATGCGCGAGCTCATGGCCCACTCCGTCGATGAGTGGGAAAGCGACGCCGAGACCTACAGCTACCATCCCGTCGGCTACATGCAGATCAGCCCTGAATGCATGCGCGAGGACGTGGCTTCGATCTACGAGCAGCAACGCACGATCGGCTATGAGTCGGTGTTTATCGAGGGCGCTGCGGCGTCGGAGCGCTACATGAAGGGCCTGTTCGACGATTGGCAGGCGAAGGGCATCACCTCTGTTCTGCACGAGAAACGCGGCGGTTATGCCAACAACCGGGCGAGCATGCTCGGCCTTGCGGCAAAGGCCAAGGGCGAAGGCGTCTCCATCCTCTCTGGCGTCGAGGTGCAAGGCTTCGAGTTCGGATCGAATAGCCGCGCGGTGACCGGGCTCAACACCAACCAAGGCCGCATTGCCTGCGAGACGGTGGTGGTGGGAGCAGGCCCCTGGGTGAACACTATCTGGAACATGCTCGATCTGCCGAAGCGGATCACGGTCAAGGACCTCACCGGCAAGGTGCATCACGACGTGCCGATGTGGAAATTCTGGTGCCTGGAAGAGGGCACGCTCGCCGTCGATCCCAACATGCACAAGACCAACGACGGACACTTTCCCCCGGTCATCCATGTCGATACCGACGCGCCGCTCTATTCGGACCGCGACGGTCGCCTGATCACCGACAGGCTATGGGGCATCTATTACAAGCCTGATTTCAGCTTTGGCGGCATTCAGGGCGGCGCCTCGCCCTATAAAGTCGAGCAGGATGCCGACGCCGTCGCCGTCGACCCTTACGGCCCCGACTCTCCGGATTTCGTCGTCGGCGAAGAGTTCATCGACATGTGGTGCTCGGCACTCGCGCATTGCCAGAAGCGCTTCGAAGGCCAGATGCCGCACTACAAGACGGAAGAAAAATCCGGAGGCCTCGGTTGCTTCACACCGGACAATTTCCCGGTGTTCGATCTATTCCGCGAGAATGTCTACGTGATCGCCGATTCCAATCACGGTTATAAGATGCTCGGCGTGGGCAAACTCGTGGCGCAGGAAATCATGGGCGAGAAGAGCGCGCTTCTGGAGCCGTTCCGCTTCGCGCGCTTCGAGAAGGGCGAGTTGCACCCAACTTCGCACAGCCCATTTCCTTGGAGTTGAGTTGGACTTGGCGTTTTCAGTCGAAAGCGGGAGTGGGACATGGAGCACCGCGTCGAGTCGGTAACGGACATCGAGAGTTTCGTCGATGCGCCGGGCCGCAAGGAGCTCGTCGCCGAGGTACGCAAGAAGATCGACGAGCTCGGCATCGAATATCTCTATCTGCAATTCGTGTCGGTCACCGGCCGCATCATGGGCAAGGGGATTCCGGCCGACCATTGGGAATCGGTGGCGAAGAAGGGCTTCCAGCTCGTCTACGGCGCCACCATGAACCTGTTTGTCAACCGGCGAGGCGAATATCTCGGTTACGGGCCTGAGGCGGCCGAGCTGATCGGCATTCCGGAGCCGGAGACCTTCATGCAGCTCCCGTGGGACAAGCGGGTGGCGCGGCTCTGGTGCACGCTGTTCCGCAATCGCGAGGAGCGGGACGCGCCCGGCGCCTTCTTGACCGCCGACTCCCGCGGCAATCTCCGCCGCATCCACGATCAGTTCCAGAAGGACCACGGGCTGCAGCTGCGCCACGGCACCGAGCCGGAGATGATGTGGCTGAAGAAGGACGAGAACGGCCAGCCTGCCGGCGGCTATTCAAATCCCTATTGCTATCACATCGATCAGTTCGAGAGCCTCAGGCCCGTCTATATGCGGGTCATCGAATATTGCCGGAAGATGGGCCTCGACATGATCCAGGGCGATCACGAGGATTCGCCCGGGCAGCTCGAGCTCAATTTCACCTTCGACGACGCGCTCCGGACGGCAGACCGGCTTGCCACCTATCGGCAGATCTGCGCGCAAGTGGCGCGCGAGTTCGGCATCATCGCCTGCTTCATGTGCAAGCCCTTCATGGGCGTCTCCGCCAATGGCTGCCACCACAACATTTCGCTGTGGCGTGGCGGCAAGGAAGAGACAAAGGCGCTCGGCAACGATGCCAAGAAGCTGCCCGGCATGGCGGCGAACTACGCCTACTCGACTGGCGGCGATAACACCTTCATGCCGGACACCGATGACGTTCAGCTTCCCGGCAAGGTCGGACTGAAAGCGATCGGCGGCATCGTCGCCCATCTCGGCGCGCTGACCGCGATCGGCTGCTCAACGGTGAATTCCTATCGCCGGCTATGGGACACGGGCTTTTGGGCGCCGGTGTTCTCCGATTGGGGCTTCCAGAACCGCACCACCGGCTTGCGCGTCTCGGCGCCAGGCCGCTTCGAGTACCGTGCCGTGGACGCCATGGTGAACCCGCATCTGATGGCCGCAGGGCTGCTCAAGGCCATGGACGACGGCCTCAGGAACAATCTCGATCCGGGGAAGCCTGAGGAGCGCAACATCTATCAGGCCATGGAGGCCGGCAAGCAGGTGAAGAAGCTGCCGATGACGCTCGGCGATGCGCTTGCCGCGCTCGAAAAGGACGACGTGATCCGCTCGGCCATGCCCGGCGAGATGTACCGCCTCTATGACGAGTACAAGCGCGATGAGTGGGAGCGCTTCCTGCACACCGTGACCGAATGGGACATGAAGACCTATCTTGATTGCTTGCCGTAGCCCGGCGAGAAGCGAAGGAGACGAGGACAATGTGCGGAATTGCCGGTCTGATCCATCGTGACGGCGCGACGGGCGTCGGCAAGGAAATGACGGCGATGCTGAAGAGCCTCAAGCATCGGGGTCCAGACTCGACGGGCTTCGCGGTCTACGGCACGTCGACCGCCAACGAATATGTGATGCGGCTGAAGCTCGCCGAGCACGAAGATCTGGCGAAGGATCACCGCATTCACGAGAAGATCAGGCAGCGCCAGGCGGAAGTCGATAACCGGCTCGCCGAACTCGGCGCCGAGACCATCGAGGCCTCCGAGCCCACCCCTTATGCCTTCCGCTACCGCTTGCGCTATTCCGGCGACACGCGGCGGCTCGCCACCGAGATCGAGCAGATCGAGGGCGCCGAGGTTCTCTCCTTCGGCAGCGCGCTCGAGCTGATCAAGGATCTCGGCGACGCGACGCAAGTGTCGGAGCAATATGGGCTCGGCACCTTCCGCGGCACGCATGGCATCGGCCACACGCGCATGGCGACGGAGTCCGATGTCGATATTCGCTCGGCGCATCCTTATTGGGCCTACCCCTATAACGACATCGCCGTGGTGCATAACGGCCAGATCACCAATTACTGGATCATGCGCCGCGAGATGGAGCGGCTCGGTCACCGCTTCATGTCGAATTGCGATTCGGAGCTGCTCGCGGTCTACACCGCCAACAATCTCGAGCAGGGGGCGACGCTCGAGGATTCGCTCAAATCCTCGATCAAGGACATCGACGGCGTGTTCACCTATCTCGTCGCCACCGACTCTGAGCTCGGCATGGCCAAGGACACCATGGCCGCGAAGCCGATGGTGTTGTTCGAGAGCGACAAGCTCGTGGCGCTTGCCTCCGAGGAAGTCGCCATCCGC
>DATDLA010000124.1:0-4117 GCA_036519535.1 Methyloceanibacter sp. | reverse complement strand
CTGACGCCTGTCGATGGCTTGAGCGAGGAGGAATCCGCCGCCGAGCTTGAACGCCTCGCCGGCAAAATCGCCCATCACGACGCGCTCTACTACCGCGAGGATCAGCCGGAGATCTCCGACGCCGAATATGATGCCCTGCGCGAGCGCAATGCCGCGATCGAGATCCGCTTCCCGCATCTGATCCGCGCGGACGGCCCGTCAGCTCGCATTGGCGCAGCCCCGGTCGAGGCCTTCGGCAAGGTCATGCACGCCGTGCCCATGCTCTCGCTCGGCAACGTGTTCGACGACGAGGGCGTGCGCGACTTTTTGGAGCGCATCCGGCGCTTCCTCGGCCTCGATACCGTCGACGGCCTCGCCTTCACCGCCGAGCCGAAGATCGACGGCCTCTCCGTTACGCTCCGCTACGAGAAGGGGCGCCTGGTTCAGGGTGCCACGCGCGGCGACGGTTATCAGGGCGAGAACGTCACCGCCAATGTCCGCACCATCACCGACATCCCCAAGGCAATCAGGGCCAAGACCTTCCCCGATCCCTTTGAGGTGCGCGGCGAGATCTATATGAGCCGGGCGGCCTTCCAGCGCCTCAACGAGGGCCAAGCTGAACGCGGGGAGCGCACCTTCGCCAATCCGCGCAATGCCGCGGCGGGGTCTTTGCGCCAGCTCGATCCGGCCATCACCGCATCGCGGCCGTTGCAGTTCTTCGCCTATGGCTGGGGCGAGGCGCCGGAGCTTCCCTCCGACACCCAATGGGGCATCTATCGGGCGATGGAAGATTGGGGGTTCCCGCTCAACCCGCTGGCCAAGCTCACCAACTCGGTGGAGGAGATGCTCCACACCTATCGCGACATCGAGAGCGGACGCGCAGGCCTCGACTACGACATCGACGGCGTCGTCTATAAGCTCGATCGGCTCGACCTGCAGCAGCGCCTCGGCTTCGTCTCGCGCTCGCCTCGCTATGCCGTCGCCCATAAATTCCCGGCCGAGAAGGCGACCACGATCCTGCGCGACATCGAGATCCAGGTGGGCCGCACCGGGGCGCTGACGCCCGTCGCCAAGCTCGAGCCGGTGACGGTTGGTGGCGTGGTGGTGCAGAACGCCACGCTGCACAATGAGGACGAGATCGCGCGCAAGGACGTGCGCATCGGCGACACGGTGATCGTCCAGCGTGCCGGCGACGTCATTCCGCAGATTCTCGGCGTGGTTGAAGGCAAGCGCCCCAAGGGCGCGAAACGATTCAGCTTTCCTACCGTGTGCCCCGCCTGCGGCAGCCACGCCGTGCGCGAGGTGAATCCCGCGACCGGCAAGGAAGACGTGGTCAGGCGCTGCACCGGCGGCCTGATCTGTCCGGCCCAGAGGGTCGAGCGGCTCAAGCATTTCGTGTCGCGCAACGCTTTCGACATCGAGGGACTTGGCGAGAAGCGGATCAAAGAGTTGTACGACGATCGAATCATCCAGTCCCCGCCCGATATCTTCACGCTCACGAAGAGCGAAAAGGGCACGAAGATTGCCGAGCGCGAAGGTTGGGGTGAGCTTTCCGCGCGCAATCTATTCAACGCCATAGAGGCCCGGCGCGCCGTCAAGCTCGACCGCTTCATCTATGCGCTCGGCATCACCCATGTCGGCGAGATCACGGCGCGGCTGCTGGCGCGCGCCTATGGCAGCGTCGAGGCGTTCCGCGATGCCATGCTTGCCGCTGCCCGCGACCGCAGCGGCGAGGCCTATGCCGAGCTCGACAATATCGAAGGCATCGGCCCCACGGTGGCTGAGGCCATCGCCGATTTCTTCGCCGAGCCGCACAATGTCGAAGTGGTCGATGAACTGTTGCGCGAGATCCGTCCCGAGCCGCTCGAAGCCATCGACCATGCCTCGCCGATCTCTGGCAAGACCGTGGTGTTCACCGGCAGCCTCGAGAAGATGACACGCCCCGAAGCCAAGGCGCGGGCCGAGCGCCTGGGCGCCAAGGTCGCGGGTTCGGTCTCCAAGAAGACGGACTATGTGGTGGCGGGGCCAGGCGCCGGCTCGAAGCTGAAGGATGCCGAGCGACTAGGGCTGAAAGTGCTCAGTGAAGATGATTGGCTGACGCTGATCGGCTAGCGTCTAAGCGACGCGCTTGAGCCACGTCTTGCGGGCGTGCACCTCGACCCAGGCAACGGCCTCGCGCACGTCGCAATCGCCGCCGCAAGCGGGGCAGGCAAATTGCGGCTTCCGCTTCACTTCGCCAAGCGTGGAGTGAACCTCATGCCCGCAGGAGGGGCAGCGCGATTTGGTGGCCACCTGGTTGAGGGCCTGGGCTATGGTCTTTGCCATGCGGCCACAATAGACTGATTCGCTTCCGCCGCTGAACCCCTACCCGTAGCGGAGCTTCATCGCCACGATGGCGAGCGTCAGCACCAGCGTGATGGCGTTGGAGATCATGATCGGCCAGTTGTGAATGAGCACCCCAAACAGGAACCAGAACGCCACCCCGCTTGCAAACGCCACATACATCACGAGCGAAATGGCCTTGGTCTCGCGGTGCCTGATGATGTGCAGCGCTTGGGGCACGAAGGCCGCCGTGGTCAGGATCGCGGCCGCCGCTGACACCCAGGTTTCCATGAGCGCTCCGTTGTTCAGCCGATATGGGCCGTGGCCTTGCGCAGCCACGCGCGGTCGGCGCCCTTGAGCAGTTTCTCGATCTTTCGCCGAACTTGCGCGTGATAGGTATTCAGCCAGGCAAGCTCGTCGCGATCGAGCAACGAGGGGTCGATCAGCCTGCGGTCGAAAGGCACGAGCGTCAGCGTCTCGAAGCCCAGCATCTCGCGCGTGCCGCCTTTGATCGGCTTGGGCGCCGTCACCAGCACGAGATTTTCCAGCCTGATGCCGTAGCTGCCTTCACGGTAAAGCCCCGGCTCGTTTGACAGGATCATGCCTGGCTTAAGCTCGACGCTGCCCGTCCGCGAGATGCGCTGCGGCGGCTCATGCACCGAGAGGTAGCTGCCGACGCCATGTCCTGTGCCGTGGTCGAAATCGAGCCCAGCCTGCCAAAGCGGCCGGCGCGCAAAGGGGTCGATGTCTTGCCCGCGCGTCCCCTTTGGGAACCGCGCAGTGGCGACGGCGATGTGTCCCTTCAGCACCAGCGTATAGTGCCGCCGCATCTCGGCGCTCGGCGTGCCGATGGCGACGCTGCGGGTGATGTCGGTGGTGCCGTCGGCATATTGTCCGCCTGAATCGATGAGATAGAGCGAGCGCGCTTTGAGCGTGAGATTGCTTGCGGTGGTGGGCCGGTAATGGACGACGGCGCCATGCGGGCCTGCCGCGGAAATGCTGTCGAAGCTTAGATCCTTGAGCTCTCCCGTCTCGCGACGGAATTCTTCGAGCTTCATCGCCGCGCCGATCTCATCGACCCGGCCCGAGGGGGAATTCTCGTCGAGCCAGGCGAGGAAGCGGACGACCGCTGCTCCGTCGCGGAGATGCGCGGCGCGGGCGCCCTCGATCTCGGTCGCGTTCTTGATCGCCTTGGGCAGAATGCAGGGATCGTCGCCGGCGACGATCTTGGCACCTGCGGCTTCGAGGATGTGCGCGAAACGCACCGGCGTCGTCTCAGGGTCGAGGCGGACGCGGGCGCCCTTCTCTCCAAGCGCTTTCAGCCTTGCGTCGAGCGCATCCGGCGGAAGGAGCTCTGCCGTCTCTTTCAGATGGCCTCGCACATTGTCGCCAAGCTTGGCGGGATCGATGAGGAGCGCCGGCTTGCCGCGTGTTGGCACCAAGGCGAAGGCGAGCGCGAGCGGAGTGTGGGCAATATCGCCGCCGCGGATGTTGAACAGCCAGGCGATCGAATCGAGCAGGGTGAGCAGGACGGCATCGGCTTTCTCGCGCTTCAAGGTCTCCTGCACCTCGCCGATCTTCTCCGAGGCACTCCGCCCGGCGACTTCGGGCCCGTGCGGAACGACCGGCGCCGAGGAGGGGGCGGGACGGTCCTGCCACAAGAGGTCGATCGGATTGTCAGCCTGCGGCTCCAAGCGGATGCCGACCTTGCCCAGGCCCTCGGTTAGGCGCTCGATCTCCTTGATGGTGTGCAGGTTCGGGTCGTAGCCGATGATGCCGCCCTTCGGCAGCGCTGCGGCGAGCCATTTGGAGGCCT
>DATDLA010000123.1:0-2186 GCA_036519535.1 Methyloceanibacter sp. | reverse complement strand
GCCGGTGACCGTGGTCCTCTCCGAGAAGGGCTGGATCCGCGCCATCAAGGGACATCAGACCGAGCTTGACAGCCTCGCCTTCAAGGAGGGTGACAGGCTGAAAAGCTTCGTGCGCACCCAGACCACGGACACGCTGCTGCTGTTCGCCACTAATGGCCGCTTCTACACGCTGAGCCCCGACAAGCTGCCGAGCGGGCGCGGCCATGGCGAACCCTTCCGCCTGATGATCGACATCGAGGAGACGGCGGACGCGGTCGAGCTGTTCGAGCACGCGGAAGGCCGCAAGCTGCTTGTGGCAAGCTCAAGCGGCCATGGCTTCATTGTGCCCGAGGACGAGGTCTTGGCCTCGACGCGCAAGGGCAAGCAGATCCTGAATGTCGGCGCCGGCGACGAGGCTGCTGTGTGCGCGCCGGCGGCGGGCGACAGCGTCGCGGTCATCGGCGAGAACCGCAAGCTTCTGCTCTTTCCGTTGAAGGAGCTGCCTGAGATGCCGCGCGGCAAGGGCGTGCGCCTCCAGCGCTTCAAGGACGGCGGCTTGGCCGACGCCAAGACCTTCACCAAGAAAGAGGGCTTGCCCTATATCGACTCGGCCGGCCGGAGCTTCACGCTCGCCGATTTGCGCGATTGGTGGGGCGTTCGCGCCCAGGCCGGCCGCATGCCTCCCAAGGGCTTTCCCAAGTCAGGGAAATTCGGGTCGAAATTCTAGAAGCTAAAGCTTAGAAGCCAGAAACCAGACCTATCGACCATTGCCTTCCGGCTTCTGGCATCCGGCTTCTGGTCTCTCTTCCGTGCGCACCCAGCCCTTTGAGGTCAGGTGCTCCTGCGGCTGGAAGCGGTTCTTGTAGCGCATCTTGCGCGAGCCATCGATCCAATAGCCGAGATAGACGAAGGGGAGCCCGAGGCTCCGCGCGAACTCGACCTGATCGAGGATCATATAGGTGCCGAGACTGCGCGAGGGCAGATCGGGATCGTAGAAGCTGTAGACCATCGAGATGCCGTCGCTTAGGCGGTCGCAGAGCGAAACGCCGATCAGCGGCGCGTCGCCGGTCTTTTGGTCCGGCCGCAGGCGGTATTCGGTGACGCTCGTCTCCACCACGCTGTCTTCCACCATGAGCGAGTAGTCCAACACCGACATCTCGGCCATGCCGCCATCGCCGTGCCGCGCATCGATATAGGCCCGGAACAGCGAGTATTGCTCGGCGCTTGGGCTTGGCTCCATGCGGGCGGTCACCACGTCGCGGTTGTCGCGGGCGATCCGGTTCAGCGAGCGCCGCGGACGGAAGGCGTCGACGAGGATGCGCACCGGAACGCAGGCCGAGCAGGCGTCGCAATAGGGCATGTAGGCGATGTTCTGGCTGCGCCGGAAACCGCCCTTCAACAGGTTGTCGATGAGGAAGCCGGGTTTCTCGCGGGTGAGATGGGTGAACAGCTTCCGCTCGAGCTTACCCGGCAGATACGGGCAGGGCTGCGGCGCGGTGATGTAGAATTCCGGAAAGTTGCTCTTATGCTCGGTCACGACGGTGTTCCAGGCGAATCTGCCCCATCGGCACCAAGCTTAGTGGATCAAGCGAGCACAGTGCAAATGCGGAACGCGCAAAGGTTGGGTTGCGCTGGGCGCCTCTAGAAAAATTCCAATTCTCGGCTTAGCGGGCTCAGCGCCGGTTCATGGCCACGACCCCTGCAAAAATGTCGTGCAGGCAGCGCTTTTGCTGGTCGAACAGGCACCAAAGCAGGATGGGAAAGAAGACGACGAAGGAGAACCAGAACAGAAGGGCGTGGAAGGCCGCGACCAAGGGCGACACTTTGCCCCCGAACCAGGTCCGCCATTCGAGGCCCATGAGCCTCTGGCCGACGGTCGCCGAATTCGGGCCGCCGACGGTGAGCGCGTTATAGCCGAGGCCCACAATGGGGAAGATAGCGCCGAACAGGAGCCAGGCGAGGCCGAGGGTCACGATGCCGAGGACCGCGACCACGAGTATGGCGAGGAACCACAGCAATGAGATGATAACGGCGTCGATGAGGAAGGCGACGAAACGCTTGCCGATGACGCCGTCGAACAGCTGCGGCTGGGTCACCGGATCGTAGGACGGAGAGGACTGGCGAAGTCCGCGCCGGAACGGGGCGGAAGGGTTTTCCCTCCGGACTCGCCGGTTTTCTGCGGAAAAATCGATGTCATTTAACCTGTA
>DATDLA010000122.1:0-10160 GCA_036519535.1 Methyloceanibacter sp. | reverse complement strand
CGTTGCGCTTCTTAGTGCCACCGCTTCGATGCTTGGCTTCGCCGGCGCGGCGTACGCCGAGTCGGTCACCGTCACCAAGGCGGTGCAAGACACCTGCGACTGGGAGTACGACAAGTTCTGCAACCAGAATGGGCTTGGCAGCGAGCTTCTCGACATGACCAAGGCCTGCGTCCACGCGCTCGTTGCGGCCGGCTACGTTTCGCAGGAATATGTCGATCAGCAGAAGAAGCTGCTCGGCCGCTAGCCGCCGCGTCACCCCCGCGAAAGCCGGGTCCAGCCTTTCTCTGTCGCACTGGATGCTGGCTTGCGCCGGAATGACTGTGACTCATTCCCACTCACAAACCCACCCTCCCCCCTGGCAGGGAGGGATGTCAGTTGTCCGCACTGTTGCGCTTATGCAAGCAAGACACTTTACTTTAGGAGGAGGCTGCGCATCCGCGAGGAATCACATTAAACTCCCCGCTCTCATCGAACGCTTGAACAGGCGGGGAGGCCATGTTGATGAATTCCTATCGCGTTAAACTGCTTGTAGCTTTTGCTTCGGCCGCTTGCTTGGCCTGCGCGGCGCAAGGCCAGCCGATCACCAAGGCAGTGCAGGCGGCCTGCAAAGCCGACTACAAGCAATATTGCAGCGAGTATGGGCTCGAGACCTCCGGTCTAAGATCATGCATGGACCGGAACGGCCATAATTTGTCCAAGATTTGTGTCAACGCGCTAGTTAAGGCCGGCGAAGTGAGCCAGGCGGAAGTGGATCGTCGGAAGAGAGCTGCCCGCTAGCGCCCGCCGCCAGCGCAAGGCTTCGGCAACGTCAGAGGCTTGCTTGCGTCATCTTTGCCTCGCCCTCTGTGGCCAGAGGTCTGCGCCGCGCTCCGCAGGCGCGCATTGCTCATTGGATTGATGACGACCGAATGGCGCAACAAGCAGGTCTAAGGAGCCCGCCTCCACCTCCATTTTCCGAAAGCGGTCGCTTGCATCGGTCGCAGTTGCCCAGGTTATCCATGCCTTGATGTGGTCGAGGATGCGCATCTCCCGGCCTGCTCATGAACCACCCGTTTGGACAACCTACGCCACGCTTCGCTCGCTGACCTGGGTACTAACGCGCGACTTCTCATCCCAGCCGATGAGACCAAGGGACCCGGCGTGCGGCTTAAGCATCGCACGACCAAACGGGCCCAGAGGGCGCCGGCTCGGAAGAAGAAAGGATAAAATTACGAAACGAAGCCAATTGCTGCGGTGCAACACCGGTCAATTTGGTTGGGGTGGGCTTCATGAGTTGGTTTCCGCGCCACGGCGAGCCCGTCCACCCTGCGGTGAAATCAGCAGGAAAAGAGGAGGCCTGCGCATTCGCGGAAAGTCAGCCTGCGCTGCTCGAAGGCCATTGCCGCCACATGGGGGACGAGGCTAGCTCAGGACCAAACAAAGTCGCCTGCAGTGCTGGCCCCGCAATGCCGGTGCCAATCACCCGCGGCGTCTCGGGCATGATCGCGGCGATCGCGCCTCTGCCTAGCGGAGCGTGGGAGTTAAGGATGTCTCCCCGGTTTCGCAAAACAAACTCAGCTGCTGCGATGCAACATCCGATCAATTTGATGAAGAGGGGAGGACATCAACGACCATGCTTTCGTCCTCCTCGCGATCCCGCCGGTCTTCATGAGAGGTCTCCGATCTGGGGCGGCCTGTTGACCGAAAGGCTCCAACCGGCTGGCCGTTTGTCCGATTGAACGTGAAGACATGTGGTCGGCTGCCGCGGGTTCTTCCAATAGCACTCGCTATCGTTTCGGTGCTTCCGCTGCACGAAGGTGAAAAAGCTTCACGCGTTGCGCCACTTGGCGAAGGTTGCTGCCTGGCCGTGCACGGCGCTGTCGATCAGCTGCCACACCACGCCGTCCTCGATCCGGAAGCCCCGGCCGGACTTGGCGATGCGCAAGCCGGAATATCCGGTGGCGAAGCCTTGGCGGGCGACGTCATCGAGAAGTTTCTGCCGCTCCTCGCGGTCGACCGGCTCGGCCGAGAGACGAGAGGGAAGCGAGGTGATCTCGTCCCAGTCATATTCGAAGCAAGCTTGCGCCGCCTTGTTGGCATAGATGAAGCGCGGATCGGGATCGGTGTTGTGGGCGAGCACGCAATGGCGCGCCCGCTCATCGAGCCATGGAGCGGAAGGCTGCTGGCCCGGCTCGAAGAACGCCGGCTCAGCTCCCACGGTCCGCCGGTAGCTCGAGACGAGCAGCCCGAAAAAATCGGAATTATAAGCGAGGACCATGTTGCGCTCAGCAGCATAGCCATCCGCCCTTAGCCGATCTTGCGGGCTCATGCGTTCAATTGCCACAAGTTGGGCTTTCGGTGGATGCGGAATGGCGAAAGCAGAAGCAAAGTTCGGGTCGAGGCATTATTTTCAATCCGAAACAATTAGGAGAACACGAAAATGACCAAACTCGACGCCCGCAAGTCAGGGTCGTTCAAGGTCGGCGGCGAGATCGAAATCCATCGCCTCGGCTTCGGCGCCATGCGCATCACCGGGAAAGGCATTTGGGGTCCGCCTGAAGACGAGCTTGAGGTCATACGCACGCTGAAGCGCTTGCCTGAGCTCGGCATCGACTTCGTCGACACTGCCGATTCCTACGGGCCTGACGTGTCGGAGCAGCTCATCCGCGAGGCGCTCCATCCTTATCGCGGCATGCTGATCGCCACCAAGGCCGGGTTGACGCGTTCGGGCCCCAGCGTTTGGGCGCCTGACGGGCGGCCTGAATGGCTGCGCGAGGAAGCGCTCAAGAGCTGCAAGCAGCTCGGGGTGGAGCGGATCGGTCTTTGGCAGCTCCACCGCATCGACCCCAAGGTGCCGCGCAACAAGCAGTTCGACGCGGTCAAGTCGCTGCTCGATGACGGCATCATCCGTCATGCCGGCTTGAGCAACGTTTCGGTCGCTGACATCGAAGCCGCCTCGAGGGTGTTCAAGGTGGCGACGGTGCAGAACCGCTACAACCTCGTCGATCGCGGCAGTGAGGATGTGCTGGATTATTGCGAGGCGAATGGCATCGGCTTCATTCCCTGGTTTCCGCTTGCCGCCGGCGACCTCGCCAAGCCCGGCTCGATCCTCGATGGCATCGCCAAGGCCCATGATGCAACACCGAGCCAGATCGCGCTTGCCTGGGTGCTGAAGCGGAGCCCGGTCATGCTGCCGATCCCCGGCACCTCGAAGGTCGCGCATCTCGAAGAGAATGTCGACGCGGTGAATATCACCCTGTCGGATCAGGACTTCGCCGCCCTCGATCGGGAGGGGCGCAAGGAATATCGCGCAGCTTAGTCAACCATGTTCACGCGCCGATGAAGGATTGGCGGGCGAGGTGAGATAGGGTTGCGGCTCTGACCTTCGGGGGATGCTGCCATGCTGCGCGAGGAGCTGATCTTTGTCGGGACCTGCGACATCGCAGGCCATGTGCGCGGCGAGGGATTTCCGGCGCGCGAGCTAGCCGCTCGCAAGAAGCAGGGCATCGGCTGGACCCACACCAATCTGATGCAGACTGCGTTCGGGACGATCCTCGATACGCCGTTCGGCACCGGCGGCGATCTCATGGTGGTGCCGGCGTCGACGCGAGCGCGTAGAACTCGGGTTTGGACTTCGCTTGCGCCGGACCGAAAGTGCCGTTCTGCACGTCGACGATGAGAAGTGCTGTGCGGCCTTTGACGATCGGCCGGTCGCGTGTGAGGGGCTCTCTTGGCATCACCCTGCTTTTCCGGCATCTCAGCCTTCGCAGCAAGTCCCGGCGGGGCCCGTGCTAGGTTTTGGCCGTGATCAAGACCGGTAATCTTCGAAGTGGCCTACCTGCTCGGCCCCTGCCAGATGAGGTCGTCAACCTGCTTGTCGAGCGCCTTGGCCTACGCATCGAGCGCATCGTGTCAGCCGGTCAGGCGACGCCTGAGGGTCAATGGTACGATCAGGACCGCGACGAGTTCGTGCTTGTGGTGGATGGCGCGGCGCGGCTCAGCATCGAGGGGGAAACCGAGGAACGGGAGCTTGGCGAAGGCGACTGGATCCTGCTCCCAGCCCATTGCCGGCATCGCGTGACCTGGACGAGGGCAGAACCGCGGACGGTCTGGCTCGCGGTGTTATTCTAGGGGCGATCTTCGCCGAGGAAATGCCGGTATAGCGCCAAAGCGCGATTGACGTAGGAGGCCTCCGGCACCGCGAGCCGCGAGACGAGGCTGTCACCAGCCCAGGCCAGGCCGTAATAGCCCCAAACCCCGGGGCCTCTGCGCTCAAGAAAGTGGACGGAAGCGAGATCGCCGGGATTAAACACCGTGACGAGATAGCGGCTGACCGGACTCGCATTCTCGATGGCAACCACGAGGCGATTTGATCCGAAATCCCGCACGCGCATCCAGTAGACGACGTCGCCGCCGGCACGGTTCTCGCTTTGCGCGAAATAGAGGTCGGCGCCGCTTCGCATCTCGGCGAGGCTGAAGTCTGAGCGCGGGCGGTCGAGGTCGGGGCCTTCGAGCGCGGTCGCCTTGGTGATCAGCGTTAGCCAGCGGCCTTCGGTCACCGACCAATATTTCAGGCCCTTCAGCGCTGAGACAGCGCCGAAGCGCGCAAGCAAGGCATCAACGCTTCCCGTGAATGGAAAGCTGCCGGCAACGGCAACCAGGACGCCGTCGCCCTTTGCGGTGAAGCCGGCGCAGACTGGCGGTGTCCAGCTGCGGAGCTCAGCGCTCGTCCACACGTGGCTGCTGGGTGGAGCCCCAGGCGCAGCATACGCAGGAACGGCCTCAACACCCGCACAAGGCGGCTGCGGCCCCTGCCCGCCGGCGCATGAGCCGGCCAAGCATAGGAGCACCGCGATAGCAAGGAGCGTGCGCAAGGCGACTGGAGGGAAGCCTAACAAGCGAGTGCGGCTACTCCGCGGCGAGCCTCACATATTGGCCGTTGGCCACCGGGCAGCGCGCCCACAGCTCCTGCAAGGCGGCAATCAGCGCGGCCATCTGCGCGTCGGTGTGCACCGGCGAGGGCGTCAGCCGCATGCGCTCGGTGCCGCGCGGCACCGTGGGGTAGTTGATCGGCTGCACGTAGATCCCGTAGTGGTCGAGCAGCGTGTCGGTCACCGCCTTGCAGTGCACCGGATCGCCGACCATCACCGGAACGATGTGGCTTGGATTGTCCATCACCGGCAGGCCGGCCTCGATGAGCTGAGTCTTCAGCGTCAGCACGCGCTCCTGCATGCGCTCGCGCTCGACATTGCTCACCTTGAGATGACGGATGGCGGCGAGCGCGCCGGCAACGATGGCAGGCGCAAGAGAGGTGGTGAAGATGAAGCCTGGCGCATAAGAGCGGATGGCGTCGCAGCAGGCCTTGGTCGCAGCGATATAACCGCCCATGACGCCGAAGCCCTTGGCGAGCGTGCCGTTGATGATGTCGATGCGGTACATCACGTTCTCGCGCTCGGCGATGCCGCCGCCGCGCGGGCCGTAAAGGCCAACGGCATGGACCTCATCGAGATAGGTCAGCGCGTTGTACTTTTCGGCAAGGTCGGCGATCGCCTCGATCGGGGCGATGTGGCCGTCCATGGAATAGACGCTCTCGAACACGATGATCTTCGGCGTGCCGCGCGGATATTTTTTGAGCTTCTCCTCGAGATGCTCGACGTCGTTGTGGCGGAAGATGTGCTTCTCGCCGCCACCATGGCGGATGCCCTGGATCATGGAGGCGTTGTTCTTCTCGTCGGAGAAGATCACGAGTCCCGGAATCAGGCGCTGCAGGGTGGAGAGCGTCGCATCGTTGGCGATATAGGCTGAGGTGAAGAGGAGCGCTGTCTCCTTGCCGTGCAGATCGGCGAGCTCGGCCTCGAGCTCGACATGATAGTGGGTGGTGCCTGAGATGTTGCGCGTGCCGCCCGAGCCGGCGCCAACCGTCTCGATCGCCTCATGCATGGCGGCGCGCACCACGGGATGCTGGCTCATGCCGAGATAGTCGTTGGAGCACCAAACAGTCACGTCGCGGGTGCCCTTGCCGGTGAACTGATCGGCGGCAGGGTAGGCCCCGCAGCGCCGCTTCAGATCGGCGAAGACCCGGTAGCGGCCTTCGCGGTGCAACGCCTCGAGGTGCTCACGAAAATACGTGTCGTAGTCCATCATTCTCAACCTGAACTGCTCGGCGACCCGGTTCTTTTGAACCACACCCTTGGACGGAAATATAGTGGCTCGGTTCCCATCTTTGCCTGCCACAGCGTCGCGCTCTTGCGTGAAATTGCCCAGAATCCCAACAAATTGCACATATTCAGCGCCTCGGCAGGTCAGAGTGACGGTAGCCCTATAGCCGGGCTTTTCTGAACGTAAGCAAAACGAAGATTCGGCCTCGTTCGTTCGTAAAGATTTTAGGCCGGAAGCGCGGCATCCTTGTGACCTATCTCAAAGGACGGAGGGATCGGTCTAGCGAGAGGCCAACTCGGCGATTGACGGCGGCAGGCTGGGGCATGAGAAGTTGCGGCCTCCACCCGAATGGACAGACCTTGGCTCGCAACCGGCACAAATCGTCGACAAGAAAGAAGGCGCCGGAGGCCACTGGCGCGGCGAAGCGTGCCTCACGGCAAGAGGAAGTGGGCGAGGAGCCGCGCACGGACCGCACGTCGAAACGCTCGCTTTGGATTGCAGCCGGTGCCGCCGCGGCGATCGTCCTTGGTGCCGGCGTACTCTTTGCGCTCTACGGATCGCAGGCCAAGCCGCCAAGCGACGGCGATCGTTCCGCCGAGACGCTGAGCTTCGTCGGCAGCGAGACATGCGCCTCATGCCACAGCGCCGAAGCAACGCTATGGCACGGCTCGCAGCATAAGCACGCCATGGCGCATGCGACCCAGGAGAGCGTGCTCGGTGACTTCAACGACGCGAGCTTCGACTATTTCGGCGTGCATTCGCGCTTCTACCGCAAGGACGGCGAGTTCTTCGTGGAGACTGACGGCGCTGACGGCAAGCTCGCTCCCTTCGAAGTGAAATACACGTTCGGGCTCTATCCCTTGCAGCAATATCTCGTCGAGTTTCCCGACGGGCGCATCCAGGCGCTCTCGCTTGCCTGGGACTCGCGCCCGAAGAGCGAAGGCGGCCAACGCTGGTTCCATCTCTATCCGCATGAGGAGATCCGCCACGACGACGTGCTGCATTGGACCAAGCTCAATCAGAATTGGAACTTCATGTGCGCAGAGTGCCACTCGACCGGCGTGCGCAAGAATTACGACGCGGCCAAGGATCGCTTCGCCACGAGCTGGGCAGAGATCAGCGTCGGCTGTGAGGCGTGCCACGGACAGGGCTCTGCGCATGTGGCCTGGGCGAAGGAGCAGCAGAGCTGGTGGCCCTACAAGGACAACCCTTCGGACAAGGGCCTGCTCGTGCGCTTCGACGAGCGCGCCGGCGTGACGTGGGGGCACGATGCGAAGACCGGCTTTCCGGTGCGCAGCGCTTCGCCTGCGGGCGTGCGTAAGGAAGTCGAGACCTGCGGGCTTTGCCATGCGCGGCGCGGGCAGTTCGCGGAAGGGTGGGTGCCCGGGAGGCCGCTCTCCGACACGCATCTGGTCGCAGTGCTCTCCCAAGGTCTCTATCAGGCCGACGGTCAGATGCTCGACGAGGTCTATAATTACGGCTCCTTCAAGCAGAGCAGAATGTACGCGGCCGGGGTGACCTGCAGCGACTGCCACGATCCGCACAGCGCCAAGCTGAAATTCTCAGGCGACCAGGTTTGCCTGCAATGCCACGCCGAGGGTTACGCGAAGCCCGCGCATAACCATCACGAGGGGGTCAACCCGGCGCTGACCTGCGTGTCCTGCCATATGCCCGAGCGCACCTTCATGGTGATCGACAAGCGGCACGATCACAGCTTCCGCGTTCCGCGCCCTGACCTCACGGACAAGTTCGAGACGAGCAATGCCTGCAACGATTGCCATAAGGACAAGCCTGCCTCCTGGGCGGCCGCTGCGATCAAAGGCTGGTTCGGACCTGAGCGCGAAGGTCTGCAGAACTATGCTCACGCCTTCCATGCGGCGTGGCACGATGAGCCCGGCGCTGCGATCCTCCTTGCCGCCGTCGCCGCCGACGCCAACACTCCCGCCTTCGCCCGCGCCGGCGCGCTCGCCGGGCTCGCCGGCCATGTCTCTCCGGCAACTCTCGACGTGGCGCGCGCGGGCCTGTCCGATGCCGACCCCCTGGTACGCATCGCCGCGCTCGATATGCTGGACAACGTACCGCCAGACCGGCTCTGGCCGGTGGTGGCGCGGCTCCTCTCAGATCCGATCCGCGGCGTGCGGCTACGCGCAACCTCTCTGCTTGCCGGCGCGCCGACCGACAAGCTGTCGGCGGCGGAGCACGCGACGTTCGATCGCGCCAATGCTGAGTTCATCGCGGCGCAAATGTTGAACGCTGATAGACCGGAGGCGCGCGCGGCGCTCGGCAACTTCCATGCACGGCGCGGCGAGGCGGCGGAGGCTGAAGCCGAGTTTGAGGCGGCGCTGCGGTTAAGTCCGGCCTACGGTCCAGCCGCGGCCAATCTCGCCGATCTCTACCGCCAGGTTGGGCGCGACGCCGACGCCGAGAGCGTGTTGCGCAAGGCGATCGAAGCCTCGCCGAAGGACGCAGGCCTGCATTACGCGCTGGGTCTCGCATTGGTGCGGCTGAAGCGCCAAGATGAGGCGCTTGCCGAGCTTGCCCGCGCCGCCGAGCTCGAGCCGGACCGCGCCCGCTATGCTTATGTCTATGCCGTGGCGCTCGACTCGGGCGGCCGGAGAGGCGATGCGATCCAGGCTCTCAAGGACAATCTCGCCAGGCACCCTGGCGATCGCGACACGCTCTCGGCGCTCATCAGCTTCAACCGCGATGCCGGGGATGTCCCCGCCTCGCTCACTTATGCCGAACAGCTTGCGAAGATCGAGCCGAATAATGCCGAGCTCAAAGCCTTGATCGAAACGCTGCGCGCGCAGGCGCAAGGCAAACAGCAATGACGAGCTTGCTGCCTTAGTGGTCTGTCTACCGCTTTAACCGTCTTGGCCTGTCGAGCCCCATCAGCGTTGCATCATCTTGGCCAGATGCAGCCTGTGCAGCTATAACCTTGACGGATACTCACCTAGAAAAGGGCCTGTCCCTTCAGGTCCGAGGCAATCAGGCGAGGGTGACCTCGCAATGGTCAGGAGGAACGTGATGGCGGATCAGGCGATTACCAGAGACCAGCTGGCGCAGCTTTTGAATGAGGACCTTTCCCGCGAATATCAGGCGATCATCGCCTACGTGGTCTATTCGCAGGTGCTGAAGGGCGCCGAATATATGAACATCGCCGATCAGCTCGAGCAGCACGCCCATCAAGAGCTGCAGCATGCCCTGATCCTTTCGCGGCAGATCGATTATCTCGGCAAGATGCCGAGCGTCACGCCGAAGCCGGTGAAGGTCTCGGAGAAGCCGCGCGACATGCTGAAATTCGACCTCGATAACGAGAATGAAACCATCGTTAACTACCGCGAGCGAATCCGACAGTGCGAGGCGCTCGGCGAGTTTGCCATGGCCGAGCAAATCCGTGAAATTCTCGTGCAGGAGCAGGATCACCAGATCGATCTTGCCACCGCGCTTGGCGAGGACGTGCCTGATTTGAGCCGCCTGAAGACGACCGGTGCGACCAAGCCGAAGCGCTGATTTCCAACGGGGGTGGATTGAGGGAGCTGCCGCAGACCCGAACCCAACCATGGAGGAAATAGCGATGGTCGCACAGGCCACTTGGATGCCGAGCACCGAGTACGGAAAAGTTCACAATCGGGCCGAGCTGCCAGAAAGCGTGTTTGCCTTTCCGCGGCAGCGTAAAGAGCCGCTGACCGACGCGAGTCATGTCAAGAACGCCCTCGCGCGCTTCGACCAGGTCGATGGCGTTTCCGAGGCCGACCGCGAACTCGCCTTCGCCAACATCAAGAAGGCGGCGCAGTATTATGGCGTCGATGTGAAAGAGAATAGCTGGCGCGAACTTGGGCGCCGCTAAAGAGGATGTGTCGCGGTGCGCAATTTCGAGGGGCCGGCGTCGAATCTGGCACCTCTAATTTGTAATCTAATTTGTAATTTGTCAGGCCAGACGTTCAGCCGGCCAAACTTGCAGAGGTGGCCGCCTTCTCAGTCACGGGAGGCAGGATCAGCTCGCGCAAGGCGGCGTCGAT
>DATDLA010000121.1:0-2224 GCA_036519535.1 Methyloceanibacter sp. | reverse complement strand
CCGGCCCCGCCAACCGGCGGAACGTGTTCCATCGATCCATCGACGAGTTCATAACCGACCTTTCCTCGTTTCTGCGGGCCCCGATTCAGCCGGCACTCGACTTCGGCCTTCCCCGCGTCCCTCTGCTAGGGTCAATACCCGAAATGAGGCGTAGACGTGGCTGGGCAACGACCGGAAAGCTTCCCGATACGCCGTCCGGCGCGGCTCCGCTCCTTCCGCCGTTTCCCCCAAGGTCTCTGCCGCCTCCGACCTTTCGGCCTTGCCGCGCTATGCTACCCTGATAACCATGCTGCAATGCGGAAGCATCTATAGCCACACCCCGTCGCCGTTGAAAGCCCTTTCGTTTCTCATTCTTCTCCTCCTGTTGCTTCCGGGCAGCGGCCATTGCGAGCCCGCGCCGGGCATCGCCATGCATGGCGCTCCCGCCGAGCCCCCAAGCTTCACCCATTTGCCCTACGCCAATCCGGATGCACCGAAGGGAGGGCGGCTCACCCTTGCCAAGCGCGGCTCCTTCGACAGCCTCAATCCGCTCATCGTCAAAGGCGTGAGCGCCGAAGGCATCCGCGAATATGTCTATGAGAGCCTTCTTTCGCGCGCATACGACGAGCCGTTCACGCTCTATGGCCTGATCGCCGAGAAGGTCGATACGCCCGACGATCGGAGCTTCGTCGAGTTCACGCTCAATCCGCACGCCAAGTTCTCCGACGGCACCCCGATCACCGTGGATGACGTGATTTTCTCGCACGCTTTGTTGCGCGATCACGGGCGCCCCAACCACCGCTCCTACTATCAGAAGGTCACGCGGGTGGAGAAGACCGGCGACCGCAAGGTGAAGTTCACCTTCGATGGGAGCGGCGACCGCGAGATGCCGCTGATCATCGGCTTGATGCCGGTGCTGCCGCGCCATCTGATCGATCCCGAGACGTTCGAGAAGACGAGCTTCGTCCCGCCCATCGGCAGCGGGCCCTATCTCGTCGGCGAGGTGAAGCCGGGCCAGCGCGTCACCTTCAAGCGCGATCCGAACTATTGGGGCGCCAAGCTTCCGGTCAACCGCGGCCAGTTCAATTTCGACGAGATCCGCTTCGACTATTACCGTGACGCCGGCAGCATGTTCGAGGCCTTCAAGGCCGGCGCCATCGACGCGCGGCCTGAGGACGACCCCACGCGCTGGACGGAAGGCTACAACATCCCGGGCGTGCGTGACGGCCGCATCGTCAAGGAAGAGTTCCCCGTCGCGGTGCCGGCAGGCATGTCGGCGCTGGTGTTCAACACGCGGCGCCCGCTCTTCGCCGACAGCCGCGTCCGCCAGGCGCTGATCAAGCTCTTCGATTTCGAATGGATCAACCGCACGCTCTATCACGGCCAGTATGCGCGCACCGAAAGCTACTTCGCGCGCTCGGAGCTCTCCTCGCATGGGCGCGCCGCAGACGAGCGGGAGAAGGCGCTGCTCGCTCCATACGCGAACGAGGTGAAGCCCAAGATCATGGACGGCACCTTCGCCTTTCCGGTCAGCGACGGGACGGGCGAGAACCGCGAGGGACGCAAAGAGGCGCTGGCGCTGCTCGAGCAGGCAGGCTACCGGCTGGACAAGGGCAGGCTGCGCGACCAGGCCGGCGTGCCCTTCAACTTCGAGATCCTCGCCACCACCAGAGCCGAGGAGCGGCTGTTGCTCACCTATGCCCGCGCCTTGCAGGAGGTCGGCATCGAGGCGCGCATCCGCCAGGTCGATTCGGCGCAATATCAGCGGCGCAAGCAAACCTACGACTTCGACATGATCCAATATGATTGGCCGGTCTCGCTGTCGCCGGGGAACGAACAGTCCTTTCGCTGGGGAAGCGATGCCGCGGCCACCGAAGGCACGTACAATTATGCCGGTGTGAAAAGCGCGGGCGTCGACGCCATGATCAGGGCCTTGCTCGAGGCGAAGGACAGCGAGGGCGTCGTTGCCGCGGTGCGCGCGCTAGACCGTCTTCTATTGTCTGGCGACTATGTCGTGCCCCTGTTCCATCTGCCGACGCAGTGGCTCGCCTATTGGAACAGGCTGAAGCGACCGGCCGATACCCCGATCTACGGCTATCAGATCGACACTTGGTGGACTGACCCTGAGTAGGGTGGGCTACGGCCCCAGCCGTTGCCCACGCGGAAAAGGCCTCGGTGGGCAAGCTTCGCTTTGCCCACCCTACGCCGCCTTCTTCACTTGGCCGGCGATGTCGACCAGGCGGCG
>DATDLA010000120.1:0-9579 GCA_036519535.1 Methyloceanibacter sp. | reverse complement strand
GCCGCTTCGATCTTGCGCTTGCCTTGAATGCGAAGGGCGACCGCCAGAGCGCGCTCGACGAGCTCCTGACCATCATCGCCAAGGATCGCGCCTTCAACGACGATGCGGCCCGCAAGCAGCTGCTCCAGCTGTTCGACGCTTGGGGCGCCAACGATCCTGCGACCATCTCGGGCCGACAGAGGCTCTCATCGCTGTTGTTCGCGTGAGGGCGAGGAGACTTGCCGCGTGGGGTAAGTGATCGCTACCGAGGGCCCGGAGAGCTCCCGCAGGTGCTGCCCATCTTTCCGTTGCGCGGCGCCATTCTCCTGCCGCGCGCCACGCTTGCGCTCAACGTGTTCGAGCCGCGCTATCTCGTGCTCGTGGACTATGCGCTCGCCGGTGACCGTCTCATCGGCATCGTGCAGCCTGCGCCCGAGGCCGGCGACCACGAATCGCCGAGCGGCAAGACGTTCCCTTTGCGGCGGGTGGGATGCGCCGGACGCATCACCTCCTTCAGCGAGGGCGACGACGGCCGCGTGATGCTCTCGCTCACCGGCATCGCACGCTTCCGGCTCCTGCATGAGGTCGAGTCGGACGAGCCGTTCCGCTTTTGCCAAGTCGACTTCGGCGAGTTCGCCACCGACTTCAGGTCCGGTCACGGCGAAGAGGACGTCGATCGGCCGCGCCTGCTGACGGCGCTCCGAAATTATCTGACCGCCAACAATCTCAGCGCCGACTGGGACCGCATCGACAGCGCGAGCAACGAGCGGTTGGTCAACACGCTGTCGATCCTGAGCCCCTATGGCGCGGAGGAGAAGCAGGCGCTGCTCGAGGCGAGAGATTTGCGGGCCCGGGCCGAGGCGCTGGTGGCGCTGGCCGAGATGGAGCTCGCCTCGCGCGACGACGGTTCGGGTACGTCAATACAATGACCGGCACAAGGACCGGCAAGGAGGCTCCCATCGACAAAGATTCCGATTCTCGCCGCGGCGAACGCCGCCTCGATCCGAAGCTGCTGGAGATCCTGGTCTGTCCCTTGACCAAGACGTCGCTCGACTATGACGCCGAGCGCCAGGAGCTGATCAGCCGCGCCGCCGGGCTCGCCTATCCGATCCGCGACGGCATCCCCATCATGTTGCCCGAGGAAGCCCGCAAGCTCGACGAGCGCTAGGGGGTCACGGCCTCTCGCCTTTCAGCAGGCGCGGGACGTTGCCGCTGAACCCCGCCGCCTCGCGCACCAGCGCCCGCTTCAGCCACGGCGCCCGGTCGACCACGCCAAGCCCGAGATCGCGAAGCGCGCGCAACGGTGCGTTGTCGTTGGAGAACAGGCGGTTCAGCCCGTCCATCACCGTGGCCGAGAAGGCGCTGTCGAATCTTCGCCAGCGCTCATAGCGCTCGAGCAGGCCGGATGCGCCGATATCGAGCCCAAGCCGCGCGCCCTCAACGACGATCTCGGTGAGCGCCGCCACGTCGCGAAAACCGATATTGAGACCCTGGCCGGCAAGAGGATGGACTGCGTGGGCGGCGTCGCCGACAAGCGCCAAGCGCTCGGCCACGAACCTGCGGGCCACCTGAAAGTCGAGCGGGAAGGATTGGCGCGGACCGGCTAGAACAATGGCGCCAAGCTTGGTGCCGAAGCGCTTGGCAAGCTCGGCGAGGAAGCTTGCCTCATCCGCCGCCATGATCGCGTTGCCGGTGGCTTTGTCCTCAGTCCACACGATGGAGGAGCAGTTGCCTTTGAGCGGCAGGATGGCGAAGGGGCCGCCGGGGAGAAAATGCTGTACGGCCTTCCCGCGATGCGGCTTCTCATGCTTGACCGTGGTCACGATGCCCAATTGCGGATAGCTCCAGCTCACGCATTTGATATGGGCAGCTTCGCGCAAGCGCGACCGCTTGCCGTCGGCGGCGACCAGCAGCTTGGCGGAGGCCGCGCCGCCGTTTGCCCGCTCCACCTCAATAGCGAAGGGCGTCGCTGAGAAGCCGGTGACACTGTCGGGGGCAAAGACCGCGATGGCGGGCTCACGCGTCACGGCAGCGCTAAGCGCCCGGGCAAGATCGGCGTTCTCGACCATGTAGGCGCCGGACTCGCCAGGCCTGAGATCGTCATCGAAGCCAAGGAAATGCGGACGAAGCGGCGCATTGAGCGAGCTGTCGGTGATATCGATGCTGGTGATCGGTTGGGCGTCCCCGGCAAGCTCGGGCCAAATGCCGAGGACGGAGAGGAGGCCTTTGCTCGCCGCCGACAGCGCCGAGGCGCGGGCGTCGACTTTGTCCTTCTGCGGCGGCTCGGCGTCGATGAGCGCCACGCGAAATCCCTTGGGAGCGAGAGCGGCGAGAGCAAGGGCGAGCGTCATGCCGACAAAGCCGCCGCCGGCAATGATGACGTCGTATTGATCGTTCTCGCGCACGCGCACATCCTTAAATCCCTCCCCTCTAGGGGAGGGTGGCGAGCCGGCTGTCAGCCGGGTCGCCGGGTGAGGTCAGAGGCACATATTGTCCAAATCGCCCCACCCGTCCACCAAAGCCGGAGTGGGCTTTGGTGGGACACCCTCCCCTCGCGGGGAGGGATGAACTCTGCTACACGCCGCTTCTCGAAATTGGCCAGGCGCCAAGGACCGCAAACCATGAGCCGCGCTCTCGACCAGCTTCTCGCCATCCTCGACATCGAAACGCTCGAGGTTAATCTGTTTCGTGGCGTGAGCCCTCAGGCCGGCTGGCAGCGCGTGTTCGGCGGGCAGGTGATCGGCCAGGCGCTGGTTGCGGCCTACCGCACGGTCAATGGCCGCACCGCCCATTCCTTGCACGGCTATTTCCTGCGCCCGGGCGTTCCCTCGGTGCCGATCATCTACAATGTCGACCGCATCCGCGACGGCGGTAGCTTCTCCACCCGCCGCGTGGTGGCGATCCAGCACGGACAGGCGATCTTCTCCATGGCCGCCTCCTTCCACAAGCCAGAGGAAGGCCTGTCGCACCAGGTAAAGATGCCGGAGGTGCCCCCACCGGAATCCCTGCCAAGCGAGGCCGAGCTGAAAGAACTTCTGCTCGACCGCCTGCCGCCACAGGTCAGGACCTATTGGGAGCGTGAGCGGCCGATCGAGATCAGGCCTGTCGACCTTTCCCGCTACCTCAGCCCGGAAAAGCGCGCCGCCACGCAGCAAGTGTGGATCAGGGCGACGGGGAGCCTCGGCGACGACCTCGCTCTGAACCAATGTGTGCTTGCCTACGCCTCCGACTTCACTCTGCTCGATACCGCGCTGATCGCCCATGGCCGCTTCATCTTCGATCCGACCCTGATGCTCGCGAGCCTCGACCATGCGATCTGGTTTCATCGCAGCTTCCGGGCCGATGACTGGCTGCTCTACGCCCAAGACAGCCCAACCTCGGGCGGCGGACGTGCGTTCTGCCGTGGCACGTTGTTCACGCGCTCCGGCGAACTAGTGGCCTCGACGACGCAAGAGGGGCTCCTGCGTGAGCGCCGCATCGGTTAGTCTGTCTGGAAATTAGGCAAAAGCCGCATTCTGCCTAATTGATAGGCAGGTAGCCACCCTGCCTTCTGGTCCCCGCGGGCGTGTCCCCTCGGGAAAACCCCTCAAAGCCAAAGAATTGCTGCGCCGCGGCGGAGTTGGCACGCTGTTTGACTGGTCCTATCGGGTTAACGCGGCTCGCGACCATTGGCCAGAACGGAAGCCGCAACATGGAGGGGTGAACAAATGAAGCTGGTGATGGCGATCATCAAGCCATTCAAGCTCGATGAGGTGCGCCAAGCCCTCACCGAGCTCGGCCTGCAGGGCATGACCGTGACCGAAGTCAAAGGTTACGGACGCCAGAAAGGCCATACCGAAATCTATCGGGGCGCGGAATACGCCGTGAACTTCCTGCCGAAGATCAAGATCGAAGTCGTCGTGCCGGCCAAGATGGTCGACAAAGCCGTCGACGCCATCGTTGCCGCTGCCAAGACTGGGCAGATCGGCGACGGCAAGATCTTCGTGGTCCCGGTCGAGCAGACGGTGCGCATCCGCACCGGCGAAACCGACGAATCAGCGCTCTGAGAGGGGGAGGAAACTAGATGTCGACTCTTATGAAGTTCCTTTTCGGCGTGGTCGCAGCGCTGGCTGTGCTGATCCTCGCCCATGTCGATCCGGCGCTCGCCCAAGAGGCGGCGGCCGAGGCAGCTCCGGCTGCTCCGCCCCCGTCGCCGATCAATACCGGCGATACCGCGTGGATGCTCACGTCCACGGCGCTCGTGTTGATGATGACGATCCCAGGCCTCGCTTTGTTTTATTGCGGCATGGTGCGCAAGAAGAACGTGCTCGCCACCGCCATGCAGAGCTTCGCCACCACCTGCATCGTAACCGTGGTGTGGATGGTCATCGCCTATTCGCTCGCCTTCACCGATGGCGGCGGCATGCAGAGCTATATCGGAGGCATGTCGCGCTTCCTGCTCAAGGATATGGGTCTCGACACCGTGCATCCGCTTGCGGGCACGATTCCTGAGTCGGTGTTCATGACCTTCCAGATGACCTTCGCCATCATCACGCCTGCGCTGATCACCGGCGCCTTCGCCGACCGCATGAAGTTCTCCGCCTTGGTTCTGTTCATGATCCTCTGGCAGATCCTGGTCTATGCGCCGATCGCGCATTGGGTGTGGGGCGGCGGCTTCCTCGGTGGCGCTGGCGTGCTCGATTTCGCCGGCGGCACGGTCGTGCATATCAATGCCGGCGTGGCGGGCCTGGTATGCGCTCTCTATATCGGCAAGCGCTACGGCTATGGCTCGGAGAACATGGCCCCGCACAACCTCGTCTACAGCCTGACCGGCGCCTCCCTTCTGTGGGTCGGCTGGTTCGGCTTCAACGCTGGTTCGGCGGTCGCCTCGGGCGGTCGCGCGGGCATGGCCATGGCCGTGACTCAGATCGCCACGGCTACCGCAGCCCTTGCCTGGATGTTTGCCGAATGGCTCGTGCATAAGAAACCGAGCGTGCTTGGCATCATCTCCGGCGCAGTTGCCGGCCTCGTCGCCATCACCCCGGCTTCGGGCTTCGTCGGCCCGGTGGGTGCGTTGTGGATCGGCGCCGCGGCCGGTGTTGGCTGCTTCTTCGCGGCAACCACGGTCAAGCGGGCTCTCGGCTATGACGACTCGCTCGATGCTTTCGGCGTTCACGCCGTCGGCGGCATCATCGGAGCGCTTCTCACCGGCGTCTTCGCCTTGAAAGAAATCGGCGGCGCCTCGGGTGCTCTTGAGGGCAACGTCGGCCAGATCCTCACTCAGCTCGAGGGCATCATCGTCACCATCGTTTGGTCTGGTGTAGTGACTTTGATCATCCTGATCGTCGTCAACATGCTTGTCGGTGTGAGAGTAACCCAGGCTGCCGAAGTCGAAGGTCTCGATATCAACCTGCATGGAGAGGTGGTGCCGTAACACACACGAGCTGAATCAACTCCAGGACGTAAGCTAACCACGAGAGCAGCATCTCCTCCCTTGACATCTGCTCTCCCCTGAGCCCCGGCGCGCTGCCGGGGCTCATTTCGTTTGGGGGCCGGCTCACCCATTGCCGGAGCTCACGCCATCCCGTAACCCTTCCGCATGGCGATTCAGACCGGACTCACGTCTCTCGACGATCTCGTCGCCTCGCCTTTTGCGCGGCTAACCGAGCTGCTTGACGGCATCGCGACCGGCGCGCCACCCATCGACCTTTCCCTCGGGGAGCCGCGCGCGCTGATCCCCTCTTTTCTCGGGCCGACGCTCGAGCGGCATTTGAGCGAGTTCGGGCGCTATCCGCCCATTCGTGGAATCCCGGCGCTGCGACAGGCCATCGCCTCCTGGCTCGGACGCCGGTATCCGGCTCTCGCCGGGCGTGTCGACCCCGAGACGGAGGTGTTGCCGCTCAACGGCTCGCGCGAAGGGTTGTTCTCCGCCGTCTTCCCGGCGCTGGCGCGAAAGGCCTCCGTCGCGCCTCCGGCGGTCCTCATCCCCAATCCCTTCTATCAAGCCTATGCCGCTGCCGCGGCGGCGTCCGGCGCGGAGCCCGTGTTTCTCGACAGTGCCGGCGCCACGCAATTCCTTCCCGACCTCGATGCCATCGATGAGCAGCTCTTGCGGCGCACCGTCGCGCTCTATCTCTGCTCGCCCTCGAACCCGCAAGGCGCCGTCGCCGACCGGGGCTATCTCGCCGCGGCAATCGCTCTCGCGCGGCGCTTCGACTTCATGCTGTTCGCCGATGAGTGTTATTCGGAGATCTATTCCGACGCCCCGCCCACCGGCGCGCTCGAGACGGCGTTGGCGGCGGACGGCGACTTCGCCAATGTCGCGATCTTCAACTCGCTGTCGAAGCGCTCAGGGCTCCCCGGCTTGCGCTCCGGGTTCGTCGCCGGCGATCCTGCCTTCATCGCTCCCTTCGCGCGCTTCCGCAATGTCGCCTGCCCGCAAGTGCCGCTCCCCATCCAGCATGTTTCGGTGGCAGCCTGGTCCGACGAGGCACATGTCGAACAAGGCCGGGCGCTTTACCGGCAGAACTTCGACATTGCCGACGCCGTGCTGCAAACCCGCTACGGCTACCGCCGTCCGCAAGGCGGCTTTTTCCTGTGGCTCGACATGGCGGCCCGTGGCGGCGGCGAAGAGGCGGTAAAAACCCTTTGGAAAGGGTGTGGTGTCAGACTGCTGCCGGGAAAATATCTCGCCCGCACGGGGGCAAGCGGGGCCAATCCCGGCGCGAACCGCGTCAGGGTTGCGCTCGTGCACGACTCCGAGACCACGGGCGAGGCTTTGGGACGCATCGTCGCCACACTGGGGTAGCAATGGCCAGCAAAAGCAGACAGAAGGGGCGGCGCCGGCTCCTGCCAAGCGCGGTCGAGTCGGGGCTCCGACAGCTCATGTATCGCGGCTACGGCCTCGGCATCGTGGCCGTCGCTTGCGCGGCATGGGCGAGCCTCGCCACCTGGTCGATCTACGACCCGAGCTTCAACAACGCGACGCAGGCAGCACCGCAAAACGTGCTTGGGTCTTGGGGCGCGATCCTCGCCGACCTCGCCATGCAGTCCTTAGGGCTCGCCGCCATCGTCCTGTTCTTGCCCTTGGCGGCCTGGGGCTGGCACCTCGCTCTGCGCACGGTACCGGAACGGCGCCGCGCGCGCCTCCTCATCTGGCCGCTCGCCGTGCTCTTGCTCGCGGCTGCCCTTTCCGCGCTGCCGCAGCCGAAAAGCTGGCCGCTGCCCAACGGCCTTGGCGGCATTCTCGGCGATCTGTTCATGACCGGCACGCTGTTCATCGGCGTCTTGCCCGCCGCCGCGGCGTCCTTTGTGGCGGGGCTCCTCTTCCTCATCACCGGCACCTCGTTTCTGCTCTTCGCCTGCGGCACCAACACCACTTCGCTCATAGCCTTGTGGGCGCCGCGCACCAAGCTTCCGAGCGAATGGGCTAACGCCTCGCTCGGTGCCGCCATGCATGTCGCCATGCATACCGGCGCCAAGATCAAGCGCGGCTTCTGGTGGCGGAAGGCGGACGGCGAGACCGACGAGGCGCCGGACCTGGACGATGACCGCAAGGCGATGCTCGAGGAGGCTGAGCCGGACCCCGATGGGCGCATCGAGCCGACGTTCGATCTTGAGCCGTTCGACCTCGACGACGATGAGGACGAGGAGGGCGACGAGGACGAGGACATCACCGAGCCCAACTATCGCATCACGCGGAGCGCGGAGAAGAAGCATACCGGCCTTCGCCGCAAGCAGCGCAGCGACACGCCCTATGAGGCGCCGCCGCTCAAATTGCTGCAGCAGCAGCCGCGCTCAAATCGCAGCCGCGGGGTCAGCGACGAAGTCTTGCAGGAAAATGCGCGTGAGCTCGAAGGCGTGCTGCAGGATTTCGGCGTCAAGGGCGAGATCACCAATGTGCGGCCGGGTCCCGTGGTCACCCTGTATGAGCTTGAGCCGGCGCCGGGAACCAAGTCCTCACGCGTGATCGGGCTTTCCGACGACATCGCCCGCTCGATGAGCGCGGTCGCCACCCGCGTCGCCGTGGTGCCCGGGCGCAACGCCATCGGCATCGAGCTTCCCAACGACCGGCGCGAGATCGTGATGCTGCGGGAGCTCCTCGAATCTCCGGACTTCCAGGAAACCGACGCGCGGCTCGCGCTCGCGCTCGGCAAGAATATCGGCGGGGAATCGGTCACCGTCGATCTCTCCCGCATGCCGCATCTCCTGATCGCCGGCACCACCGGCTCGGGCAAGTCGGTCGGCATCAACACCATGATCCTGTCCCTGCTCTACCGGCTGTCTCCCGATCAGTGCAAATTCATCATGATCGACCCGAAGATGCTCGAGCTCTCCGCCTATGACGGCATCCCGCATCTGCTTGCGCCCGTCGTCACCGATCCAAAAAAGGCGGTGGTGGCGCTCAAATGGACGGTGCGCGAGATGGAGGAGCGCTACAAGCGCATGTCGAAATTGGGCGTGCGCGACATCAAGGGCTACAACAGCCGCATCCTGCAAGCCGAAGCCAAGGGCGAGGTGTTGACGCGCACGGTGCAAACCGGCTTCGACCGCGCCACCGGCCGCGCCATCTACGAGCAGGAGGAGATGGACTACGACGCCATGCCCTACATCGTGGTGATCGTCGATGAGATGGCCGATCTGATGATGGTGGCCGGCAAGGACATCGAATCCGCGGTGCAGAGACTTGCCCAGATGGCGCGCGCCGCCGGCATTCATCTCATCACCGCGACCCAGCGCCCGAGCGTGGACGTGATCACCGGCACCATCAAGGCCAACTTCCCGACGCGGGTGAGCTTCCAGGTGACCTCGAAGATCGACAGCCGCACCATCCTCGGCGAGCAGGGCGCCGAGCAGCTGCTCGGCCAGGGCGACATGCTCTATATGGCCGGCGGGGGCCGCATCATGCGCGTGCATGGTCCCTTCGTCGCCGACGAAGAGGTCGAGAAAGTCGTGCGTTACCTTAAGAAGCAGGGCGTGCCGGACTATCTCGAGGCGGTGACCGAGGAGGAATCGGCGGACGACGAGGAGGGTGCCGAGGAAGGCGAAGGCTACGGCGAGTCGGGCGACGAACTCTACGATCAGGCGGTGGCCTTGGTGCTCAAGGACCGCAAGGTTTCGACCAGTTACGTGCAACGGCGGCTCGGTATCGGCTACAATCGCGCCGCCACCCTGATCGAGAGGATGGAGAAAGAAGGCTTGATCGGCGCCGCCAATCATGCCGGCAAGCGCGAGATCCTGGTCGGCAACGACGAGGCGGTTTCGCCCTATTGAGCCCCTGCGACTCAAGGACTCAAGGTGCTAGCTTCGCCAAGAAGTTGACCAGATTTAGCGGAATCATCTATCGATGGCCGCTGGGGCTTGCGCAAGGCGGAGGGGGTTCAACAAATGCGCATAACAACCGCGTGGCTTCTCTTGAGCCTGTCATCCGCTCTCTGCGTCCCGGCGGACCTGGCGCTCGCCCAAGACGGCACGACAGTGCAAAAGACGGCCCCAGCCACCGGCACGCCCCCGCAAGGCGAGCAATCCTACGATGCCGCTGTGCCCGAGCCCGCCACCCCCCCTGGCGAGATCAATCAGGGCGCCGGCGATGAGGGGGCCGGCTGGGATGCCGCGGTGGAG
>DATDLA010000119.1:0-2204 GCA_036519535.1 Methyloceanibacter sp. | reverse complement strand
TCGCATCGCGAACATCGGGCAAAACCCGATCCTCCGCAAGCGAGCGCTGGACCCTTGTCCCGGGCGTCCGTTGGTGCCAAGAATCGCTGGCCCGCGCGAGAGTTCGCGGGCGGCTGATCAGGCGAGGAGCGGCATGGTGTCTGTGGCTTTGAGAGTGATGCTCACGATTGCGTCGGTGGCGATGCTGGCGGGGGGCTCGGCGGGGCCGGCGGAAGCCTTTGCGGCCAAGGAGCCTATCAAGCTCACGCCCCACCGTGCTGTCTATGAGGTCACGCTCGACGACGCCCGCTCAGCTTCGGGCATCACGGGCATCGACGGGCGCATGGTGTTCGAGTTCTCGGGCTCGGACTGTGACGGTTACACGCTCAATATGCGCATGGTCACGCAGATGACCGATTCGCAAGGGCAAACCAACCTCACCGATCTCCGATCATCGACCTGGGAGCAGGGCGACGGGCAGAAGTTTCGCTTCCAGTCGGCGCAATATTTGAACGACAAGCTCGGCGACGTCACCATGGGGCGGGCGACGCGCAACCCTGACGCCGCGGTCCAGGTCAAGCTCAGCCAGCCGAGCCATGCCGAGCTCAACCTGTCCGGCAAAGTGCTGTTTCCTACTCAGCACAGCCTCGCCTTGATGAACGCGGCGCAAGATGGGCAGGGCCTGCTGGAAGCCCAGATCTATGACGGCTCCGAGAAGGGCCAGAAGGTCTACGAGACCACCGCCTTCATCGGCAAGCCGGTGGCGCCAGGATCCGAGGACAAGCTCGAAGCCCCGGCCAAGGAGAAGGGGCTCGCGAGTCTCGTCTCATGGCCGGTGTCGATCGGCTATTTTGAGTCGAAGATCGGAGACCTGACGCCGAGCTATCAGATCGATTTTCGGCTTTACGCCAATGGCGTGAGCCGCGAACTCCTCATCGATTACGGCGACTTTTCGGTGCATGGCACGCTCACCTCTCTCGAATATTTGAAGGCTGCTGAGTGCCGGGACCCGACGGCCGCGCGATAGCGGGAGGACTGGGGCGAGTACAACCCAGAAAATAGCCAATTCCCGCGATCTTTGGGGTTTTCCGAAAGCATTTGGTTACGGGTTTTGCGGTGAAATCCCACCCCAGCCGATGGGGAGCGCGACGCATGTTCTCGAAGGATGGGGCTGCTCTCAGCGCCATGGCGCAGCAGGGTAAGATCGCCCATCATGGGCCAACCGAATCGCCTGAGCCGCAGCCGATGGCCAAAACCGTTCTGATCGTCGAGGACAACGAGCTGAACATGAAGCTATTTCATGATCTGCTCGACGCCCATGGCTACAAGACCCTGCAAACAAGAAACGGCATGGAGGCGCTTTCTCTTGCCCGCGAGCATAGGCCTGACCTCATCCTCATGGATATTCAGCTGCCGGAGGTCTCGGGCCTCGAAGTGACCAAATGGCTGAAAGAAGACGATCTGCTCAGGAAGATCCCGGTGGTGGCGGTGACCGCCTTCGCCATGAAGGGAGACGAGGAGCGCATCCGCGAAGGGGGCTGCGAAGCATACATATCGAAGCCAATCTCGGTGTCGATGTTCCTCGCCACCGTGCGGCAGTTCATCGGCGAAGCCCGGTAGCGTTACATGACCGCGCGCGTCCTCGTGGTCGACGACGTCGACGCCAACGTCAAATTGCTCGAGGCGCGTCTCACCGCCGACTATTTCGAGGTGCGCACCGCGCGGAGCGGCCGGGAGGCGCTTGAGATCTGCGCCAACGAGCGCGCCGACGTGTTGCTGCTCGACGTGATGATGCCCGGCATGGACGGTTTCGAGGTCTGCCGCAGGCTCAAGGCGGAGACGCGCACCCAGCACATTCCGGTGATCATGGTCACCGCGCTCGATCAGCCCGCCGACCGGGTAAAGGGATTCGAGGCGGGGGCCGACGACTTCCTGACGAAGCCGGTCGACGACGTCGCTCTGGTAAAGCGGGTGAGGAATCTCGCGCGGCTGAAGATGCTGACCGACGAGATGCTGATGCGCGCTTCGACCGAGGAACAGTTGGGTTTCGCCGGCGACTTGCATAAGCCTTTCGACCAGGTTGCGCGCGGCGGCCGGATCCTGCTCGTCGAGGACAATGACGGCTTCTATCGGCGCATTCGGGAGGCGCTCAGGGGCGAGTTCGAGCTCACCCGGGAGGCCGATCCAGCCCAAGCGTTGCTGCAACTTCCCGACGGCGACTTCGA
>DATDLA010000118.1:0-4597 GCA_036519535.1 Methyloceanibacter sp. | reverse complement strand
ACCATGGCCTTCATCGCGCTCACTCCGCCGCTCTGGCGCCACATCATGAGACCGTTGCTCGCGGATTGGGACAAACGCTTCGCGAGCGACGCCGAGCGAGACGTGGTGCGCGAGCGGGGTTGGGAGGGCGTCGCCTAGTTTGCAGCTCGACCGCGAAACAGAAGCGCTGCTGTACTGGGCATCCTCCGCCGCCGCCACCCCACTGTGGACTCTTTCCCCTGACGAGGCGCGCGAGGAATATCGCCGCACGCTCGCCAAGACCGAGATCGCGCCTCCGCACATCGGCGAGGCGAGCGATCTCGCCGTGCCGGGCCCCGCAGGGCCCATGCGATTGCGCCGATACCTCCCCGTCGATGCCTGCAGCTCCGGCGAAGCGGCAATCCTGTTCGTGCATGGCGGCGGCTGCGTTCTCGGCGATGTCGAGACCCACGACATATTGTGCCGCACCCTGTGCCACGACACGCGAGCGACCGTGTTGTCGCTCGACTATCGGCTCGCGCCTGAGCATCCCTTCCCCGCCGCGGTGGAGGACACCGTTGCGGCGCTTGCATGGTTGTCGCACGAGGCCGGGGCGCTGGGACTCGATGCGAAGCGCATCGCCATCGCCGGCGACAGCGCCGGCGGCGGGTTGGCGGCGGTCGCCCTGCATGAGACCAAGGGCCGCTTGGCGGCTCCGGTGCGCGCACAGGCCCTGATCTACCCCGCGCTCGACCTGCGCGGTCGGTTGCCGTCGCGGAAAGACCTCGCCGGCCATTTCCCGATCCCGCAGGACATGATCCAATGGTTCTTCGGCCATTATTTCGGCCTCGCTTGGCCGACCACCGATCCGCGCGCCATCCCCGCGCTCTACGAGGACTATACCGGCCTGCCTCCGGCGCTGATCGTCACCGCCGGGCACGACCCGTTGCGCGACGAGGGCGCCGAATATGCCGAGACCCTGGCGGCGGCCGGCGTGCCGGTCGACTACGAATGCTGCGAAGGCACCATCCACGGCTTCATGAATATGGGCCGCGTACTGCGCAGCGCGCATGGCCGCGCGCGGGCGCGCATTGCGGGTTGGCTCGTCGAGCGTTTGCGCGAGGAGTAAGGGACGGGGGGTGCCTATGGCCGCTCAGGCCAGTGCCAAGATCTCCTCGAGGCCGAGGCAGCCGGGCACCACGGTGATGGGCACCGGGAAGGTGCCGGCGGACCTGCCGGCGGCGAGCGTGGTGACGAGAGGGCCAGGGCCCGACGGGTCCTTGGAGGCGCCGAGCACGAGCACGCCGATGTCGGGGTCCTCCTCGATCAGCTTGGTGATCTCTTCGGCCTTGGTGCCTTCGCGCACGATTTCCTCCGGCGCCAATTCCTCGAAGCCCATCGCTTTCAGCTTGCGGCCGAACAGGCGGAACACGGCGCGCGCCTTGTTGTGCCCCTCCTCGCGGGCGATCTCCTCGACCCCGAGCCAGTGGGAAAACTCAGCGCCAGGCTCGATCACATAGAGCAGGGCAAGCTGGCCCTGCGTGCGCAGTGCGCGGCTCGCGGCAAAAGCAAGCGCGCTTTCGCATTCCGGCGTCTCGTCGACGACGACGAGGAATTTCCGCTTATGGCCTTCGACGAAGACCTGCCGCTTGAGCCGCGGCTTGGCCGCCTCGGTAGCGTGCTTCCTTGCCGCTTCACTTTGCTTCTTGGTCGCCATGGGGCGCCATGCTGCCATCACTCGCCGGCTTTGTCATGGGCCCGCGGCGCTCTTCCCTATGCCGCACGGAGCGAAGGAATCTTCGACGTGTCGACGGTGCGCTGCGCGTGCCAGAGGTCAAAGGCGGCCTGCATGTTCAGCCACATGCGAGCCGATCCGCCAAAGGCGGCCTCGAGCTTCACTGCCGTCTCGGGCGTCACCGGCTGCTTTTCGCTCAAGATCAGGTGAAGCTGGTTTCGCGAGATCTTCAGGGCCACCGCGACGGCGCTCTTGGTTGCACGAACCTCCGGTAGCACGATCTCTCGAAGCACTGCACCGGGATGCGACGGGCACCTGTTGGGGTCCCTCTTGGGATTGGCTATGCGAGGCATCTGTCACCTTCCATGGTAGTCCTCAAAATTGACGGCAGTGGCATCTGCATCTTGCCAACGGAACGTGATGCGCCAACTTCGACTGACCGTCACCGCAAATTCGCCACCGCGATCGCCGGTGAGCGAGTGGAAGCCGAAACCTGGCAGGTCAAGGTCATTCGGCGAGGTTGCAGCGTCCAGGGCATCCAGCACAAGCGCGATCTTGTCTACAAATTGAGCGGGAAGACGACGTGCCTCTCCTCTTTCCCACAAGCGCTTCAAAGATCGGCTTTTGAATGAAGCGATCACGGTTGCTTATGTAATATACTTTATGCATAACGTCAAATACTATATTACACGCGTGACGAAGGGAACCCTAGCTGCGGATGAAGCCGACGATGTCCTTGGTCATGGCGAGGATCGGATCGGCAATGGCATGTGCCCGCTTCGCGCCATCGTCGAGGATGCGATCGATCTCCACCGGGTCGGCCATCAGGCGGCGCATCTCGGTCCCGATGGGAACAAGCCGTGTCGCGGCAAGCTCGGCGAGCGACTCCTTGAACTTGGAGAAGGGGGCGTTGCCAAAGTCGCGAAGCACCGCCTCCTTGCCGGTCTCGGCGAGCGCGGCGTAGATGCCGACGAGATTGTCGGCCTCAGGCCGCCCCTCCAATCCCTTGGTCTCGGAGGGAAGCGGTTCGGGGTCGGTCTTCGCCTTTCTGATCTTCTTGGCGATGGTGTCGGCGTCGTCGGTAAGATTGATGCGGGTCATGTCGGATTCGTCCGACTTCGACATTTTCTTGGTGCCGTCGCGCAAGCTCATCACCCGCGTGGCGGGGCCGGTGATCAGCGGCTCGGGCAGCGGGAAGAAGCCGCCGTCGTAGCCCGCGCGCGCGATGGTCTTGGCGAAGTCGTTGTTGAACTTCTGCGCGATGTCGCGGGCAAGCTCGAGATGCTGCTTCTGGTCCTCGCCCACCGGCACGTGGGTCGCGTGGTAGAGCAGAATGTCGGCCGCCATCAGGTTGGGATAGACGTAGAGGCCGGCGCTCGCATTCTCTCGGTCCTTGCCAGCCTTCTCCTTGAACTGGGTCATGCGGTTGAGCCAGCCAACGCGGGCCACGCAATTGAAGATCCAGGCAAGCTCGGCGTGCCCCGACACCTGGCTTTGATTGAAGATGATGTGGCGTGCGGGATCGATGCCTGCGGCGATGAAGGCCGCCGTCAACTCGCGGGTGTTGTGCTTGAGCTCGTCGGGGTCCTGGAACACGGTGATGGCGTGGAGGTCGACCACGCAATAGAGGCAATCGTGCTCCGCCTGCAGCGCCACGAAACGGGCGATGGCGCCGAGATAGTTGCCGAGATGCAGATTGCCGGTGGGCTGAACGCCCGAGAATACGCGCGTCTTGGTCTTGGTCTTTTGCATGGCTCGCCCTTGTCGCCCCGGTTATGGCTTGGGCGTGACGCAGGTGCAAGCACCCCCCTGCCCAGCATCAGGCGACTAGCTCGATAATTGATGCAGGGCGCAACAGTGATCTCCCGCTCTCCCCTTGTGGGAGAGCACGCGGAGGCATCGCCTCCGCGGTGAGGGGTAAGCGGCGAAGCCGCGTCGAACAAACTACCCCTCACCCTTCCCGCCATGCGACTTGCGCAGCTTCGCGCGCAAGATCGCGGCGGAAAGCCCTCTCCCACAAGGGGAGAGGGGTCACGATGCTACGCTGGATTCCACAACTCGCCAGATCAGACGCAGGCGTCTTCCATCTCGCGGATCTGTTCGGCGATGGCCACGGTGCGCTGGGCCATGACGAAATGCAGCCGCTCGACCATGCGGCCCTCGACCACGATGACGCCTTTCTTCTCGTTTTCGGGATGGCCGAAGGCGTCGATCACTTTCCGCGACCAATCGACCTCCTCTTGCGTCGGGGAGAAGATCTCGTTGCAGGGCGCGACCTGGCTCGGATGGATCAGAGTCTTGCCGTCCATGCCGAGGGTGCGACCGCGCTCGCACTCCTCGCGCAAGCCTCGCTCATCCTTGAAGTCGTTGTAGACGCCGTCGATGATGTCGAGGCGGTAGGCGCGTGCCGCCACGAGCGTCATGGCGAGCCACGGAACCACGGCGAAGCGGTCATGCAGCGCGCGGGCGCGCGACTCCTTGATCAAATCGTTGGTGCCCATGACGAGGCAACAGAGCCGGTTCTCGGCATAGACCGCGGCGGCGGCAATGGTGCGGGCGTTGAGGATCGCCATGGGCGTCTCCATCATGGCCCATAGCCTGATCTTCTCCGGGGCATGCACCCCTTGCAGGATCTTGGCAACGCTGACCACGTCGCCGGCATGCACCACCTTGGGCACGAGGATGGCGTCCGGCTCGGCGTCGCAGGCGGCAAGAATGTCCTCGGTGCCCCATGGGGTCTCTAGCGCATTGACGCGGATGACCACCTCGCGGGCGCCATAGCCGCCGCCCTTCACCGCGGCGCAGACCTGGGCGCGCGCTTTCAGCTTCTCATCCGGCGCCACGGCATCCTCCAAATCGAGGATCAGGGCATCGGCGGGGAGCGTTTTGGCCTTCTCCAACGCG
>DATDLA010000117.1:0-3131 GCA_036519535.1 Methyloceanibacter sp. | reverse complement strand
GCCGCGAATGCGGTAGGCATATTCACCGCCGACTTCGAGCATCTCCTTCAGCACGGGCGCGTCGGAGAAAGCGAGGCGATGGCGCTCGACCGTCTCGCGCGCGACCTCCTCGAGCCCGATGCCTTCGACCTGGCTGTTGGTGCCGGTGAAATATTTGGCGACAAAGTCGGAGCGCAATCCCACGGCGTCGAAGATCTGCGCGCCGCAATAGGACTGATAGGTGGAGATGCCCATCTTGGACATCACCTTGAGCAGGCCCTTATCGACCGCCTTGATGTAACGCTTGACCGCCTCTTCCGCCGTAAGCTCCTCGTCGATCTCGGGCAGCATGGCCTCGAGCGTCTCGAAGGCGAGGTAGGAGTTGATCGCCTCGGCGCCGTAGCCGGCAAGCGTGGCGAACTGATGCACCTCATGCGCCTCGCCGGTCTCCACCACGAGGCCCACCGAGGTGCGAAGCCCGCAGCGGATCAGATGATGATGCACGGCGCTGGTGGCGAGCAGCGAGGGGATCGGAATGCGGTCGGGGCCGGTCGCCCGGTCGGACAGGATGATGATGTTCTCGCCTTCGCGCACGGCGGCCTCGGCGCGCTTGCAAAGCTTGTCGAGCGCCTCGCCCATGCCGGCGGCGCCACGGTCGGCGCCATAGGTGATGTCGAGCGTGACCGTGCGGAACTGATTGTCGGCGACGTCGCCGATGCCGCGAATGCGCTCCAGGTTCTCATTGGTGAGGATCGGATGCGCCGCCTCGAGCCGCTTCTGCTTCGAGGTGCCTTCGAGGTCGAGCAGGTTCGGCCGCGGACCGATGAAGGTCACGAGCGACATGACCAGCTCCTCGCGGATCGAGTCGATAGGCGGGTTGGTCACTTGCGCGAAGTTCTGCTTGAAATAGGTGTGCAGCAGCTTCGGCCGGTCCGACAGCGCCGAGAGCGGCGTGTCGGTGCCCATGGAGCCCACGGCCTCCTGGCCCACTTGCGCCATCGGCGCCATCAGGAATTTGGTGCTCTCCTGGGTGTAGCCGAAGGCCTGCTGGCGATCGAGCAGGCTCACATTGGTGCGCGGCTGCGGCTCCGACGTGCCTGGCAGCTCATGCACTCTGATCTGGGTGCGGTCGAGCCATTGCTGATAGGGATGAGCGCTCGCGAGCTCGGCCTTGATCTCCTCATCGGAAACGATGCGACCCTTGGCAAGATCGATGAGCAGCATCTTGCCCGGCTGGAGACGCCATTTCTGCACGATGGTTTTCTCGGGGATGGGCAGCACGCCGGTCTCGGAGGCCATGATGACGAGGCCGTCATCGGTCACGAAATAGCGGGCGGGGCGGAGGCCGTTGCGGTCGAGCGTGGCGCCGATCTGCCGCCCGTCGGTGAAGGCCATGGCGGCAGGGCCGTCCCAGGGCTCCATCAGGCAGGCGTGATATTCGTAGAAGGCGCGGCGCTTGGCATCCATCAGCGGATTGCCGGCCCAGGCCTCCGGAATGAGCATCATGGCGGCGTGGGCGAGGCTGTAGCCGCCCTGCACCAGGAATTCGAGCGCATTGTCGAAGCAGGCGGTGTCCGACTGGCCTTCATAGGAGATCGGCCAGAGCTTGGCGATGTCCTTGCCGAACAGCGGCGAGGAAACGCTCGCCTGGCGCGCCGCCATCCAGTTGAGATTGCCGCGGAGCGTGTTGATCTCGCCGTTATGGGCGACCATGCGGTAGGGATGGGCGAGCTTCCACGACGGGAAGGTGTTGGTCGAGAAGCGCTGATGCACGAGCGCGAGCGCGGAAGCGAATTTCGGATGATGCAGGTCGAGATAGTAGGCGCCGAGCTGATAGGCGAGGAACATGCCCTTGTAGACGAGCGTGCGGCAGGAGAGCGACACGGTGTAGAAGCCGATGTCGCGGCCGCCGGTGTCGCCGTTGATGGTGTTGGAGATCACCTTGCGCAGGATGTAGAGCCTGCGCTCGAAGGTCGCCTCGTCCTTGATGCCTGGCCCGCGGCCGATGAACACCTGCCTGTGTTGCGGCTCGGTCTCGATCACACACTGGCCGAGGCAGGAATTGTCGGTCGGCACGTCACGCCAGCCAAGGAGCTGCAAGCCCTCGGCCTCGACCACGCGTTCCACCACCGACTGGCAGTAGATGCGCTGCGCCAGGTTCCCCGGCATGAACAAGTGGCCCACGGCGTAATGGCCGGGCTCGGGAAGCGAAATGCGCAGAGGCTCGGTGACCACTTTGAGAAACTCATGCGGAATCTGCACGAGGATGCCGGCACCGTCGCCGGCAAGCGGGTCGGCGCCGACGGCGCCGCGATGGGTCAGATTCTCGAGGATCTGGAGACCGTGCTCGACGATCTTATGGCTCGGCCGCGCCTTCAGATCGGCGACGAAGCCGACGCCGCAGGCATCGTGTTCTCTCTTCGGATCGTAGAGTCCTTGCGCCGGTGGCGGCGATGCGGGCCCCGCAAACTCGCGACGTGAACCTTGATGATTGACTGACATCGCACTCAAGACCGCTTAAAAGCAGTTTGTCTCCAAAAGAGCATAGGCCAATTCAGGCCAAAAACAACGCGAAGCCCGCCTTCGCGAACCTAGCCTCGCCTCAAAAACAGGGCGTTAAGGACGGGAATGGACTCCGGGACCCGCGCGCCAGCCTGGGAGCTTCCGGCTGATGCTTCAGCCACAAAGGTCAGCAAGCCTGTCCTATTCGTCCTCAAAATGACAGATTTCCAATGGCCGCACAAGCGGGATTAAGCTTGTAGGCGCCTCACGGGACCGGAAGGCCAAGCAAGTCCGCCACGGCATGAAAAGGGCGCCCTCGTTTGACGAAGGCACCCTTCGATGCAACTCGTCATGCCCGGACTTGATCCGGGCATTTATGCCCTTACGGCCAAGCGAGTCTCAACGCCAGTGGAATGGATTGCCGGGTCAAGCCCGGCAATGACGATCCTTGACTACGCAGCCTTGCTGTCGATGACCCTTGGCTTGTCGCTCTTGGTCTCGATCGGAATGGTGCGCGGCTTCATGGCCTCGGGCAGCTCGCGCGCGAGATCGACATGCAGCAAGCCATTCTCGAGGCTCGCGCCCTTGATCACGACGTGGTCGGCAAGCTGGAACCTGCGCTCGAAGCTGCGGCCGGCAATGCCGCGATG
>DATDLA010000116.1:0-5445 GCA_036519535.1 Methyloceanibacter sp. | reverse complement strand
GTCGATCGCCACCTTCAAGCTGCGCGAGGGCATGCCGATCGGCGCCAAGGTCACGCTGCGCCAGAACCGGATGTACGAGTTCGTCGATCGCCTCGTTAACATCGCGCTACCTCGCGTGCGCGACTTCAGAGGGCTGAACCCGAAGAGCTTCGACGGCCGCGGTAATTTCACCCTCGGGCTCAAGGAGCACATCATTTTCCCCGAGATCAATTTCGACAAGGTCGAGGAGATCTGGGGCATGGACATCGTTGTATGCACCACGGCGCCCACCGACGACGAGGCACGCGTGTTGCTGAAGCATTTGAACTTTCCGTTCCGCAGCTAAGGGCATGGCGGCTTGACGCTGCGTTAGGAGGACTGAATGGCAAAGACGAGCATGGTCGAGCGGAACAACAAGCGCCGCCGGCTGGCCAAGAAATTCAAGGTGCGGCGGACGCGGCTGAAAGCCATCGCCGCCGACCGCAAGCTTCCGGCCGAGGAGCGCTTCGCGGCGCGGCTCAAACTCGCCGAGCTGCCGCGCAACTCCTCACCGACCCGCATCCGCAACCGCTGCGACCTCACCGGGAGGCCGCGCGGCTATTACCGCAAGCTCCGCATGTCGCGCATCGCGCTGCGCGATCTCGCGAGCCAAGGACAGATTCCCGGAATGACTAAGTCGAGCTGGTAGGACCACTGATGAGCATCAACGATCCCCTAGGCGATATGCTCGCGCGCATCCGTAACGCGCAGATGCGACACAAGGCTAAGGTGACGACGCCTGCCTCCAGCTTGCGCGAGCATGTGCTCGACGTGCTGGTGGAGGAGGGCTTCATCCGCGGCTATGCGCGCGTCGATTACACCGGCGGCCGGTCGGAGTTCGATATCGAGCTCAAATATTTCGACGGCGAGCCGGTGATCAAGGATATCAAGCGAATATCGACGCCGGGGCGACGGGTGTATTCCTCGGTGCGCGATCTGCCGACCGTCGCCAATGGACTTGGCGTCTCCATACTTTCGACGCCGAAGGGCGTCATGTCCGACTCCCGCGCCCGCACCGAGAATGTGGGCGGCGAAATTCTGTGTAGCGTGTTCTAGGACTCTTGAGGACGAAGGGCGATTTCGATGTCGCGGATTGGCAAAAAGCCGGTGACCATTCTCAAGGGCGTAACCGCCTCGGTGAATGGCCAGGAGGTGGCGGTGAAGGGCCCGAAGGGCGAGCTCAAGCACGTCCTCGTGGACGATGTCATCGCCAAGCTCGAGAATGGCGGCATCGAGGTCGTGCCGCGCCAGGACACGCAGAACGCGCGTGCCATGTGGGGCATGTCGCGGACGCTCATCTCGAACCTGATGACCGGCGTGACCGAAGGCTTCACCAAGAAGCTCGAGATCACCGGCGTGGGTTACCGGGCCGCGGTGGCGGGATCGAACCTCCAGCTCCAGCTCGGCTACAGCCACGACGTCGTCTTCCCGATTCCGCAAGGCATCCAGGTGGTGTGCCCGAAGCCGACCGAGATCGTGATCACCGGCATCGACAAGCAGAAGGTGGGACAGGTGGCGGCGGAGATCAGAAAGTTCCGGCCGCCGGAGCCCTATAAGGGCAAGGGCGTCCGCTATGCGGGCGAGTACATCCTCCGTAAAGAGGGCAAGAAGAAGTAGCGGGATCGGCCATGAGCGCTTTGAACGAAGGATTTTTGCGGCGTGCACAACGCGTGCGCCATACGCTCAAGCGTAAGGCGCATGGCCGCCCGCGCCTGTCGGTGTTCCGCTCTTCCAAGCACATCTACGCCCAGGTGATCGACGACGATGCAGGGCGCACCGTGGTCGCGGCATCGACCTTGGACAAGGATCTGAAGGACGCCCTTAAGAAGGGCAGCGATCTTGCCGCGGCGCGAGCCGTGGGCAAGCTCGTCGCCGAGCGGGCGCTGAAAGCCGGCGTCACCAGCGTCGTGTTCGACCGCGGCGGCTATCTCTACCATGGGCGCGTGAAGGCGCTCGCCGATGCTGCCCGCGAGGCAGGACTGAATTTCTAAAGGACCGAAGGTCATGGCAGATCGTAAAGGCGGCAGAGGCGGCGAACGTAGAGACCGCGATGATCGCGAGCGCGACAGCGAATTCATCGACAAGCTCGTGCATATCAATCGCGTGGCCAAGGTGGTGAAGGGCGGAAGGCGTTTCGGCTTCGCCGCGCTCGTCGTCGTCGGCGACCAGAAGGGCCGCGTCGGCTTCGGCCACGGCAAGGCGCGCGAGGTGCCCGAGGCGATCCGCAAGGCCACCGAGGCGGCCAAGCGGAACCTGATCAAGGTGCCGTTGCGCGAGGGTCGCACCCTGCATCACGACGTGACCGGCCAGCATGGCGCGGGCCGCGTGATCCTGCGCGCGGCGCCGGCCGGCACCGGCATCATCGCCGGCGGCCCGATGCGCGCGGTGTTCGAGACCCTCGGCATTCAGGACGTGGTGGCGAAATCGCTCGGCAGCTCAAACCCTTACAACATGCTTCGCGCTACCTTCGATGCGCTCCGCCATGAGGACAGCCCGCGCGGCGTGGCGGCGCGGCGCGGCAAGAAGGTGAGCGAGATCGTGTCGCGCCGCAGAGACGGCGCCGGCGAGAGCGCCGGCCAGGCAGAGGCTTAAGTCTGGCGCAGCGCGATAGAGGTAAAGGACATGGCCAAGACGACCGACAGGAAGACGATCGTGGTCGAGCAGATCGGCAGCCCGATCAGGCGCCCGGGCATTCAGCGCGCCACCTTGATCGGGCTCGGGCTCAACAAGATGCATAAGCGCCGGACGCTGATCGACAGCCCGCAGGTGCGCGGCATGGTCGCGAAGATACATCATCTCGTGCGCATCGTGGACGACGAGGCAGGAAAGTAATTGTCATGCGGCTGAATGAGATCAGGGACCGGGACGGCGCCACGCGGGCCAAGAAGCGGCTCGGCCGCGGCATTGGCTCAGGGCTGGGCAAGACCTCTGGCCGCGGCACCAAGGGCCAGAAGGCGCGCTCCGGCGTCGCCATCAAGGGTTTCGAAGGCGGCCAGATGCCGCTCCACCGGCGCCTGCCGAAGCGCGGCTTCAACAACATCTTCGCCAAGAAGTTCAACGAGCTCAATCTCGGGCGCGTTCAGGCGGCGGTCGATGCCGGCCTGCTCAATGCCAAGCAGCCGATCACCGTCGATGCGCTGAAGGAAGCAGGCCTCATCCGGCGCACCAAGGACGGAGTGCACCTGCTCGGCCATGGCGAGCTCAAGAGCAAGCTCGCCTTCGAGGTGACCGGCGCCTCGAGGAGCGCGATCAAGGCCGTGGAGGCCGCCGGTGGCACGGTGACGCTGAAATCCATCACCGGGCGCGAAACCCCCGACGCCGATGCGATCAAGGCCAAGCGCCGCGCCGAGAAACGCGAGGCTCTTGCCGCGAAGTCGAAAGGCAAGTCCGGCAAGGCGGCCAAGGCCGAGGGCGAGGCGCCAGCGGGGGCCGATGAGGCCAAGCCGGCCAAGGCTGCCAAGGCGAAGAGTGGATTGGCAGAAGAGGCCGCAGGCAAGGCGCCCAAGAAGGAAAAGACCGCCGAGGCCGAGGACAAGAAGTCGAAGCCTCAAGCTGGCAAGAAGGACAAGTCCTAAGGGGCTTGTCCTCAGGGGCTTGCCGGAGCGGCATGTCACAATTGGCTTGCCCCGGACTTGCCCTAGAAATGTCGCGAGCGGCAGCATACCTCGCTCGATAGGGTCGTGAGAGAAAAGAGAGCTCGGTGATGGTTTCTGTCGCCGAACAGCTGGTTTCCAATCTGAACTTCGCCGCCTTCGCCAAGGCGGATGAGCTCAAGAAGCGCATCTGGTTCACGCTCGGCGCGCTCCTCATCTACCGGCTCGGAACTTACATCCCGATCCCCGGCATCAACCCGACGGCGCTGCAGGAAGTCTTTCGGCAGAACCAGTCCGGTCTGCTCGGCATGTTCGACATGTTCTCCGGCGGCGCGGTCGGCCGCATGGCGATCTTCGCGTTGAACATCATGCCGTACATCTCGGCCTCGATCATCATCCAGCTGCTCACCACGGTGTCCCCGCATCTCGAGCAGTTGAAGAAGGAGGGCGAGCAGGGGCGCCGGCAGATGAACCAGTACACGCGCTACGGCACGGTGTTCCTGGCGGGGCTGCAGGCCTATGGCATCGCCGTCGGGCTGGAAGGCGCCGGCAATGTGGTGCTCGACCCTGGGTGGTTCTTCCGCATCACCACGGTGATCACGCTGGTCGGCGGCACCGTATTCCTCATGTGGCTTGGCGAGCAGATCACGGCAAGGGGCGTGGGCAACGGCATCTCGCTCATCATCTTCGCCGGCATCGTGGCACGGCTGCCGCACGCGGTGCTCGGCACGCTGGAGCTTGGCCGCACCGGCTCGATGTCGACCGGGCTGATCCTCGCGCTCATCGCCATGGCCGTGGGGGTGATTGCCGTGATCGTGTTCATGGAGCGGGCGCAGCGGCGACTGCTGGTGCAATATCCCAAGCGCCAGGTTGGGAACCGCATGTTCCAGGGCGATTCCTCGCACCTTCCGCTCAAGCTCAACAGCGCCGGCGTGATCCCGCCGATCTTCGCCTCGTCGCTGTTGTTGTTGCCCATCACCTTCGCCAATTTCTCCTCCGGTCAGGGCCCGGAATGGCTGACCACGGTCACCACGCTGCTCGGGCAAGGCCAGCCTCTGCACCTCCTCATCTATGTCGTGCTGATCGTCTTCTTCGCCTTCTTTTACACGGCGGTCGTGTTCAACCCGAAGGACACCGCCGACAATCTCAAGAAATATGGCGGCTTTCTGCCCGGCATCAGGCCGGGGGAGCGAACGGCCGAATATATCGACTACGTGCTCACCCGCATCACCGTGGTGGGAGCCATCTATCTCGCCGCCGTCTGCGTTCTGCCTGAGATCCTCGTCTCCTATGCCGGCGCGCCGTTCTATTTCGGCGGCACCTCGCTCTTGATCGTGGTGAGCGTCACCATGGACACCGTGGCTCAGGTACAGAGCCATCTCTTGGCCCATCAATATGAAGGGCTGATCAAGCGGGCCAAGCTGAGGGGAGCGCGACGGCAATGATCCTGGTCCTGCTTGGTCCTCCCGGCGCCGGCAAGGGGACCCAGGCCAACCTGCTCGAGACCGACAGTTCGCTGGTCAAGCTTTCCACCGGAGACATGTTGCGGGCGGCCGTGGCGGCCGGAACGGAGCTCGGCCGCAAGGCCGGCGCCATCATGGAGCGGGGCGCGCTCGTGCCCGACGATATCGTGATCGGGCTGATCGCCGAGCGATTGGATAAGGGCGGAAAGGGCGATGGTTACATCCTTGACGGGTTTCCGCGCACCATCGCCCAGGCCGAGGCGCTCGATCGGCTGTTGGCCGAGCGGGGCAAGACGCTCGACGCGGTGGTTGAGATGCAGGTGGACGACGATGCCCTGGTCAAGCGCATCATCGGCCGCTTCACTTGCGCC
>DATDLA010000115.1:0-2480 GCA_036519535.1 Methyloceanibacter sp. | reverse complement strand
TGGATCGGCGGCAACGCGCTCGCGGAGACGAGGTTTGCGCTCGCGCTTTTGGCCGCCCCAGTCCCCGCCTGCGCTTGATCACCTGAGCCCAGATCGACTTTGCTCGGGCCCATGTTGACGGTGCGTCGGAGCATTTCGACGAACAGCCCTGACAGGGGCAGGTTCGACCAATCGGAATTTGCGGTCACGTGGAACAGCACGATCCAACCCTCACCGTTACGCGATGCGGTGACGAGGGGCGTGCCGTCGGCGAGCCTCGCCCACACTTGCGCCTCGGTGGCGACGGTGGGATCGGCCAGCACCTGGCGGTTCACTTTGACGTCGTCCGGCACGGCGAGCCCGCGGAAGGGGCTGGAGGGCTCAAAGGAGGCGAGCGGCTGCGGCGTGCTCCAGGAGAGAGAGCCGCCAAGCGACCGGCCGCCGCGGCGGAGCGCGACAGGCAGAAGCTCATCGCCGCCTTGCTCAAGACGCGGGCCGGCAAAGCGGATGAGCACGCCGCCGGCTTTGAGCCAGCGCTCGAGCTCTTCCTCGGTGCCTGGGACGAGCTTGCCAATATCGGCGAGCACGATGGTCGACACCTTGTCGTCGATCAGCTCATGCACGCCGGTGGAAACATTTCCCTCGGCCGGCGCGACCACGTCGGCGTAAGGCGATAACGCCCGCTGCACATAATAGAGCGGAGAGAGCAGGGGCTGCGCGGCCTCCCGGGATTCGCCGGAGATGATGCCGACCCGGTGCCACTCCGAGCGCGCATCGAGCAGATAGACGGCGCCGGCGGAGCGCTCGCCGCCAATCTCGATGCGGGCGACCTGGTTGCGGATCTCAAGAGGGAGGTCGAAATGCGCCTTGGTCTCGCGCGCGCCTCGCGGCAGCGTGAAGGATACTTCGCCGAGCGGCTCGCCCCGGCCGGTGACGGCCCTGACCAGCCCGGCGCGCGGGCCTTCGGCTCCGCTCGAGATCCGGGCAGTGAGCCCGCTTCGCTCGCCGGCGGTCTGGTCCAGCGCGAGCGGCGCATCGTCTCGCTCAGGGCGGAGCATCACGACGCTGCCCGCTGAGCCGGCAAGCTTGGCCAGGCTGTCAGCAAAGGACAGGCCCTCGCCATAGTCGAGACCGTCGGAAAGCCACACGACGCTATAGTCCGTCTTGCCGCCAAGCTCGCGTGCGAGCGTCTCGGCAAGCGCCTTGCGGTCGGGTGCGTAGGGCTGAGGCGCAAGTCCGGCAGCGCGCTCGCGCGCCTGCTCGGCGGCGATCGGTCTGATAAGCGGGTCGCCGGGCGCGGACGGCGCCAGCACCACGGTTCGGCCGTCGCGCATGGCGCGGTCTATTGCCGCGTCGATCACCTCGCGCCGCTCCGGCCAATGGGCGGCAGAGGCCCAGCCATTGTCGACAACGAGCAAGAGCGGACCGGTTCCGGCAAAGCTCTCGCGGTCTGGGTTCAGCACCGGGCGGGCAAGCGCAAGCACGATGAGCGCCGCAAGCAACATGCGGAGCGCCGTGATCCACCAGGGGCTGTGGGCCGGGGTCTCCTCCGTCGATTTGAGGTCCTTCAACAGCCGCGTCGGCGGGAATACCACGTGCTGCGGCGTCGGCGGCGTCAGCCGCAACAGCCACCAGATCGCGGGAAGAGCCGCGAGCCCGAGCAGCATCCAGGGCTGCAGGAAGCCGATGGCGCCGAAGGTCATCATGATTGCGACCTCGCCTCGGTTGCGCCGGCAGCGAGAGGCGTCGACGGACGAAAGCGGTAATCGCGCTCGAGGCCGGCCAGGCGATTATGGATGGCGAGCACCACCTCCTCGGCCGGCCTGTCGGTATGGTGGAGAAGGAACGACCAGCTTAAGCGCTTTGCCTCGGCGACAAGGGCATTGCGATGGCTGTTGAGCCGCTCCTGATAGCGTTCGCGCAAATTTTCCGCGCGTCCGGCGATCACGCGGTCCCGGCCTTCGCTTGCGGAGAATTCGGTGCGGCCCTCGTAAGGGAGTGTCTCTTCGGCGGGATCGAGGATTTGCACGAGATGACCGCGCACGCCTTGTGCCGCGATCGCCTCGATGCGCTTGGCCGTATCCTCCACGGGCTCGAGGAAATCGCTGAACAAGAGACATTCGGAGAAGCGGCTCAGTCTTGCCGGCGGCGGCAGGCTCGTCGCCTTGTTCGCATCCCCGACCAGAACCTCGGCGACCCGGCGCGAAGCGTTGCGGCCGGTATAAGGCCTGCTGCCGAGCACGCCGACGCGCTCGCCGGCACGGGCGAGAAGCTCGCTAAGGGCAAGCGACAGCACCACGGCGCGGCTTTCCTTGGTGGTGTTCGACAGCCGCGAGCGAAACCTCATCGAGGGCGAGAGGTCGACCCAAAGCCAGACCGTGTGCGCCGCCTCCCATTCGCGCTCGCGCACGAAGAGATGATCCGAGCTCCCAGACCGCCGCCAATCGATGCCGGCGCGGGAGTCGTTGTAGTCGAAATGGCGAAACTGCCAGAAGGTCTCG
>DATDLA010000114.1:0-3052 GCA_036519535.1 Methyloceanibacter sp. | reverse complement strand
GCCCATGGTGCAGCCGGAGAAGGGCGCAAGATACTGCATCGGCGCGGGGTCGGAGGCGGTCGCGGCGACCACAATGGAATAGTCCATGGCGCCGTTGTCCTCGAGCACCTTGACGAATTGAGCGACGGTGGAGCGCTTCTGCCCGATGGCGACGTAGATGCAATAGAGCTTGGTCTTCTCGTCGCCGAGCGCGTTGACCGATTTCTGGTTGAGGATGGTGTCGAGGATGATGGCGGTCTTGCCGGTCTGGCGGTCGCCGATGATCAACTCGCGCTGCCCGCGGCCGATGGGGATGAGCGCGTCGATGGCCTTCAAGCCCGTCTGCATCGGCTCATGCACCGATTGGCGGGGAATGATGCCGGGCGCCTTCACGTCCACGCGGCGCCTCTCGTCGGCATCGATCGGGCCCTTGCCGTCGATCGGGTTGCCCAGCGCATCGACCACGCGCCCCAAGAGCGCCTTGCCGACCGGCACCTCGACGATGGCGCCGGTGCGCTTGACCACGTCGCCTTCCTTGATGTGGCGGTCGTCGCCGAAGATCACGATGCCGACATTGTCGACCTCGAGGTTCAGCGCCATGCCGCGCGTGCCGTCGGCGAATTCGACCATCTCGCCGGCCTGGCAATTGTCGAGCCCATAGACGCGGGCGATGCCGTCGCCCACCGACAGCACCTGGCCGATCTCGGAGACTTCCGCCTCCTGGCCAAAATTCTTGATCTGCTCCTTGAGGATCGCGGAGATCTCGGCGGCCCTGATATCCATCAGCCAACCTCTTTCATGGTTTGCTTGAGACTGTTGAGCTTGGTGCGCAGCGATGAGTCGACCATGCGGCTGCCGACCTTGACGACGAGGCCGCCAAGGAGGGTGGCATCAACCTTCCGGTCGAGCTGCACGTCCTTGTGCAGTGCGGCTTTCAGCGCGGTTTGCAGCGCGCGCAGTTGACCCTCGTTGAGCGGCAGGGCGGAGGTGACCTCGGCGGATGTCTGGCCGCGATGGCGCGCGAGCAGCGCACGAAAAGCCTTGATCATGTCCGGGGCGGCAAACAGGCGGCGGTTCCTGGCGATGAGCTTGAGGAAGTTCGCGGTCAGCCCTTCGATTTCCATTTTTTCGAGGATGGCGGCGATAGCGCGCTGCTGCTCCTCGGCGGAGAACACCGGGCTCTTCACCAGGCGGCGCAGGTCTTCGACGGCGTCGAGCGCAGAAGCGAAGCGGTTCAATTCCTGCTCGACCGTCTCAAGCGCCTTCTCTTCCAGCGCAAGCTCGAACAGGGCATTGGCGTAACGGCCCGCAACGCCCGAAGGGGTGTGTTCCTCGCCTGCCACGAAACTAACGCCTTTCCTCCCGGACGGGCGCTCTTCAAGCGCGGCCGCGTCCCTGGACCTGCCAATTCTGGGATTGGAGCTTCCGCGTCAACAGCCTGGAAATGAGCCGCCGACCGCCCACCGGAAGGCCCGTCGAGCCTGTAACATAAGGGTTGCGGCGGCGCAATAAGGCGAAGCCCGATCGCCTGGTCCTTGCCGGATCGGCCTCAGACCAGGGACAGCCGCCAGCAAGGCGGGGGGCATGTCGATAAGCCGGGTCATCAGCGCCGATAGAAGCGCGGGCCACGTCGCCTTGCCACGCTTGGCGCTACCAACGAGATCTTCGTCAAGCTGAAATACGAGGCTTCTTTAAAGCGTTCGTGTCCGACGCGTGAGGCGCCGGGGAAGCCGAGGTTTTTGGCCAAAGATATATCTTGCGATAGCACGCCTGATATCCTATCTTTCGATATATCTTTTATCCAGGCAAGGAGAACAACGATGCATGGACTAGGACATCAGGGCGGCCATTGCGGGGGCCTCAGGGCCGCCAGGCGCTTCGGCCGCCATCAGGGCGAAGGCCCGGGATGGGGGCGAGGCGGCAGAGGCGGAGGCGGCGATTGGTTCCGCGTGGGCCGCATGCTGGCGCAAGGCGACCTCAAATTGCTCGCGCTCGCGCTCATCGCCGAGCAGCCGCGCCACGGCTATGAGTTGATCAAGCTCATCGAGGAGAAGACGAGCGATTGCTATAGCCCGAGCCCCGGCGTGGTCTATCCGACGCTGACCTTCCTCGAGGAGGCAGGCTACGTCACTGCCGAGAGTGAAGGCGCCAAGAAGCGCTACACCATCACCGATGAGGGACGGGCCTATCTCGAGGAGAACCGCGACATCGCCGATATGATTCTCGCGCGGCTTGCGGCGATCGGCACCAGGATGGCGCGCATGCGCCGCCGCTTCCGCCGCGAGGAGGAGGAAGACGAGAAGGCAAGCGTGCCGCAGCTCGTCGATGCCGCGCTTGAGAATTTGCGCGCGGCAGCGGGCAAGCGGCTTGAGGGCCAAAACGGCGAGGCCGAGACCCGGATCGTCGAGATCCTGGCGCGCGCCGCCCAGGATATTCGCAGCGCCTAAACGCGTTTTTCCCTGAACAGAGTCCGGCTTCTAGCCGGGGAAGGACAGGGGCGTCTTCCGCTATTGTGCTCCCGGTCTGCGCCGGAGTGCCACCGGAACTTTGGAACGCGGGTTGCGTTGCGCGGGAGCCATGGCCCTTGTCGACTCACAGTTGAAAGACGGCAAGAGCGCCGGCACCGGGCTCGAGCTGCGCGACGAAACCCCCGCTCTCGGCGTGGCCCTTGTGCTCATGCTCATGTTCATGGGCGCCACGCTGCCGACGCCGCTGTACATCATCTACCGGGACGAGCTGCACTTCTCCCAAATCACGCTGACGCTGATTTATGCCGTCTATTTCGGCGGGGCGATCACCACGGCCTTCTTTTTCGGGCGGCTGTCGGACGAGACCGGCCGGCGGGTGGCGATCCTTGCCGCCGTCGCCATCAGCATGGTGGCCACCTTCGTCTTCCTGTTCGCCGACTCAATACCGATGCTCTTTCTCGGCCGCCATTTGAGCGGGCTCGGCATCCCGCTTGCGGCGAGCGCCGGCACCGCCTGGCTGGCTGAGCTCTGCGATGGCCGCTGCAAAGCTGCGAGCTTGAGCGCGGGCGCCACCCTTGCCGGGCTCGGGCTGGGGCCGCTCGTCG
>DATDLA010000113.1:0-7836 GCA_036519535.1 Methyloceanibacter sp. | reverse complement strand
GATTTTGACTTTGACTTAAAGGCTGGGCGTGGGTCTTCGCTAGATATTTATCCGGAGCCTAGCTGGTGCATAGCCGCAGGCGACACCATTGATGTCTAAGCACCTCTTCATCGGCATCGACGGGGGCGCCACTTTTTGCCGGGCGCGCATTCGCGATATTGGGGGGAACTTGTTAGGCGAAGGCCGGGGCGGCCCAGCGAATATCCATTCGGATTTGCCTCTGGCGGTGCAGTCCATTCGGGCAGCAAGCGAGGCGGCTGTCCAGGCTGCTGGCCTGGATCAGCGAAGCCTCCAAACTGCGTACGCCGGGTTGGGCCTTGCAGGCGCTGGCATTCGGAGCGCGTGCGACCGCTTGCGTTCCAAACTAGGCATTTTTTCATCAATCGTACTCGAGACCGACGCATACGTCGCCTGGCTTGGTGCTCACCAAGGCGCCGACGGCGGGATTGTGATACTCGGCACTGGTTCCTGTGGGTTGGCCGTAGTCAACGGACATCGCATCGTTGTGGGCGGATGGGGTGCTGAGATCTCCGACGAGGCGGGCGGCCTGAGAATGGGCCGGGAAGCACTGCGCCGCGCGCTTTGGGCCTTTGATGGGCGAGCCGACAAATCAGAGTTATCCGCAGCCATACTTGACCGTTTTGCGTGGGACCCTGCGAGGATCGTTTGTTTTGCTTCAAGGGCTAGGCCAGCCGACTACGCCGAACTGGCACCTCTGGTCCTTGCGTATGCCTCGGCGAAAGATCCACTAGCCGTCGCGATCGTCGAAGAAGCGGCAGACGCTGCGGTACGTATTATTGAACGGCTTATGGATGCGGGGTCGCCTGCCATTAGTATGGTAGGCGGACTCGCGGAGCCATTGACCGCATGGCTACCTTCCCGCATTCGCGACCGTTTGGCTGGGGCTCAAAGCGATCCTTTAGATGGAGCGATCCTAATGGCACGTCGTGCCTTTTTACCGCATACCTACACAATCCACCCCAACTCGCGCGCCTTGGCTTTTGCTGCCTTCCATGCTTGAGCAAGCAGTTCATGGTCATCGGTGTCTGTGCAACACCTTACTTTTAGTTGAGGAAAATTGGGACGCTTGCAGTACGCAGCACGAAAGCCTGTCTCACTGGTTACGACGATTTCGTCGCCGTGCACCACCACGAAAAGGCGCATGCGGGGTCCCCAATCATTGGATCCTCACTCTCCTTTTTAACCGCTCTGCAAGAGTTTGAGACCAGGCTTGGTATGCCGCCCGAAGAGGACATCGAGGAAGAACCCAACGATTGCCGGAAGCCAGCTCGTGACTCAGGGAATAAGTGATATGGATGTTTCAAGGCGGCGGCTCCGAATCTTCGTCGCCAATCAAGCGATCGCTTTAGGTAGGGCATTGAAAGGCTGCTGCAAGCCGTGTGCCCACCGGCTGTTCACCATCGCTAGGTGGCTCGTTCCGGAGGTCCAGCGCTTTCTTTTGCACCGCACAGGCTCACAAAATCGCAATCGGCGGATATTCGACTTTGCGGTCGATTTGGGCACCCTTCTCAGCCGCATACAGCCACTTGGAGTCGTAGGGGGGTTTGTCATCGTGCTGGTTCTCCTAGGATCCCTGAACTTGGCTCTGCGGCCCAGCGCAACAGACACTCACAAATCCGGTTAGAAAGCAGGATGTTCAGCGTCGGCAAAACGTCGGAAGGGATGCAGCAATTTGATTTAGAAACTGGTTCGATCTCGGGAGCGCAAATTGCACCGGTTCCGTTACCTCTGAGAAAACCTGAAAGAATCTCCAAAGTTCTGAACGGAAAAGGGGCAAAGGCAAACCCAGCCACTCAAAAAAGAATAGCTCAGAAAAAAAGAGTTCAGCCGAAAGCTATGCGCTAAGCGCCATACCAAATTGCAATCTTGTCGGCGTCATGGAGGCACCCATGACCAGGCTCCAGCTTGTTCTATCCCTGATCGCAGCAGTGGCCATTGCTGGACTTCTGATGTGGAGAGCTGAGGCGACACCGTTGACGGGAGCCCTAGGCACACATCCTGTCACCGGCGGCTATTCTGCGGTTCAAAAGGCCGGATGCATGTTCGGAACGCACCGCTGTCCCGCTGGCACCAAATGGGCTTGCACCAAATATTCCGGTCCTATGGGTCCCACCAAGAAATGCATTTGCCGGCCTTGCTAAGATTGCACTCGCCTTCGGCAAGGCATGCGGGGTGGTCAGAAGGATTCGAAACTGATCGGCACTCACTTCCCCTCTGAATCCATCACCGTGAAGTCCTTGCCGCTCCGCGTCTCCGGCGTCGCCGGCTGGTCGGTGGTGACGAACACCATGCCTGGCTTCATGCGCTCGTCGATCGCGGCCTGCACGTCGGCAGGAGGCTTGATCCGCTCGACCACCGACGAGCTCGGCTTCGACGCGCCCTTTTTGCCGGTGCTGTAGCCTGTGGCTTGCCAGGTGAAGCCGTCCTCGTCGCCCTTTTCCAGAATGAACACGTTCGAGCCGAGCGGCTTCTTGGGATCTTCGATCTCGGCCTTGCCTTCGGCGACGATGTCGCCGTTCTGGATCACATAGATGGATTTGTCGGCGCTCGACACGAGGATCGAGGTGACGGCGTTCGATTTGGAGAAGGCAGGCTTCTTTTTCTTCTTCGACGCCTTGCCGAGCTCATCCTTGGCCTCGGCGCCGAGCAGAAGGCCTGGATCGTAGACCGACGACGGCTGCGTCGCCGCATCGGCGATGATCACCGGCGTGCCGACTTGCGTGGCCTCGTAGAGCTTCTCGGCGAAAGCCTTCGGCAGGCGCACGCAGCCATGCGAGGCGGGGTAGCCTGGCAGCTTGCCGGCGTGCAGCGCGATGCCGTCCCAGGTCAGCCGCTGCATCATCGGCATCGGCGCATCGTCATAGGTCTTCGAATAATGCTCCTCCTCCTTCTCCAGGATGGTGAACACGCCGGTCGGCGTGTCGTAGTCCTTCTTGCCGGTCGAGCAGGTCGCGACCCCGATCTGGATGCCGTTGCGGTAGACATAGACGCGCTGCTTGGTGAGCGACACGATGATGGCGAGCGGGCCTGACGGCGACCGCTCTGGATGCCACTCGAATTGCCCGGCCTTGAGCTCTCCCGGCTTCTTGGCGGCGGCCTTCTTCGGCGCGGAACGTTTGCGCGCAGCCAACGCGCCCGAAATGCCTGCGCCCTCGGCGGCGGCGAAAACGGCCGCCGCCAGCAACAGCCCGACCGTTGACCGCCGGCTCACTCCCAACATCACGCTTGTCATGCTGCCCCCCGAACTGGCCTGCAAACCTCGCCCATCGCTAGAATTCCGTGGGGAACGCTCGGAAGTCAATGCGCCTGCACATCCGGCTTGACTCGACAAGCCTGGCAGCATATCAAACCAAATGGTTATTTAACTGACAGGTTATACACAATGTCTGCCGACCGCCTGAGCGCCACTTTCGCGGCCCTCGCCGACCCAACGCGGCGCGCGATCCTCGCGCGGCTTGCGCTCGGCGAGACCACGGTCAACGAGCTTGCCAGGCCGTTCAAGATGAGCGGGCCTGCGGTCTCCAAGCACCTCAAGGTTCTCGAGCGGGCTGGCCTCATCGAGCGCGGCCGCGAGGCGCAATGGCGCCCGTGCCGCATCGCGCCCGGCGGCCTCAAGGGCGTCGATGAATGGCTCGAGCGCTACCGCGAATTCTGGGACGAGCGTTTCGACCGGCTGGAGAGTTATCTCCGCGATGTGCAAGCGAAGCAAAAGAAAGGAAAGAGGCATGGACGCCATGACCGCTGATGCGAGGATGCCGACCGATCGCGAGATCGTCATATCGCGCCTGATCGATGCGCCGCGGGAGCTCGTATTCGACGCCTGGACCGATCCTGAGCAGGTGGTGCAATGGTGGGGGCCGCGCGGCTTCACCACCACGACGCACAAGATGGAGGTTAAGCCCGGCGGCGTCTGGCGCTTCGTCATGCACGGGCCAGACGGCCGCGACTATCAGAACAAGATCACCTATCTCGAGATCGTGCCGCCTGAGCGCCTCGTCTACACGCACGGCGGCGAGGCGGGTCTCGAGCCCGTCCAGTTTCACCACACGGTCACGTTCACCCCGCGCGGCAACAAGACGGAAGTCACCATGCGCGCGGTGTTCCCGACGAGGGAGGAACGCGACCGCGTCGTCAAGGAATTCGGCGCCATCGAGGGCGGCGAGCAGCACCTCGAGCGCCTCGACGAGCACCTCGCCGGCGCGGGCTTGGGCACGTCACGCGCCTTCGTCATCTCCCGCGTGTTCGACGCGCCGCGCGATCTCGTGTGGAAGGCGCATAGCGAGCTTGAGGGCCTGAAACACTGGTGGGGGCCTAAGGGCTTCACCTGGGTCACCGGCACGCTCGATTTCCGCCCCGGCGGCATGTTCCATTACGGCATGCGTTCGCCGAACGGCCAGGAGATGTGGGGCCGCTTCGTCTATCGCGAGATCGTCAAGCCCGAGCGTATCGTTTCGGTGTCGTCCTTCTCGGACGAGAAAGGCGGCCTGACGCGCCATTTCTTGAGCCCGGAATGGCCGCTGGAAATGCTGAACACGGCGACCTTCACCGAAGCCGAAGGCAAAACCACGCTGACCATCAACTCGGTCGCCATCAACGCCACCGCGCATGAGCGGAAGATCTTCGAGGACGGCTTCGCGAGCATGCAAGGCGGCTTCACCGGCACCTTCGATCAGCTCGCTGCCTATCTGGCCAAGACCGCGTAAGGAGGAAAGAGCATGGACGCGAGAAACATTGCGGCACTTGCCGTGACGCTGCCGTCGGATCGGGAAATCGTCATGACGCGGAGTTTCGATGCGCCGCCGCGCCTCGTGTTCGACGCCTGGACCAAGCAGGAGCATTTCAAGCACTGGTTCGGCTGCCGCCACAGCAAGCTGCTCGCCTGCGACATCGATCTTCGCGTCGGCGGCGCCTACCGCTTCGTCATGGCAGGCGAGGACGGGCGCGTGCACAACATGCACGGCGTCTATCGCGAGATCGTCCCGCCGTCGCGCCTCGTCTTCACCCAGGGCTATTTCACCGAAGGATTTGTCAGCGGCGAGGCCCTGGTCACGCTGACCTTCGAGAGGCGTGACGGGCAGACCCTCTTTACCAGCCGCATCCTCCATCGCTCGCGCGAGGACCGCGACATCCATCTTGCGACCGGCATGGAGAAAGGCTGGGCCGAGACCTTCGACCGTCTCGATGAGCACCTGGCAAGCCGTGATTTGCGGGCGGCCTCATAGGAGCCGCGCGAGAAAGGTTGGCAGGGATGCCCCTGCCAACCTCCATTCGCAGAACGTCACCACTAGCCGTGATGGCGGCGGGTGGTGGTGGTGGTGGCGGGATGCATTTCATGCTCCGCGCTCTTGCTCGGAGCCACGTAGAACGGCTCCTGAGTCACGTCGTAGTTGCCCGGGCACCCTTTTGCGGAGGGGGTCTCGTAGCAACGATCGTAATTGGCGCTTGCCGGGCTGACGGCTGCGGCACCGAGCACGAGCGAAGCCGCGGCAAGCGCGACTGCGGTTTTGTTGAACATCACAGTTCTCCTTAGATTGAGCATCGTCGCGTCGGGGGGTTGGGGGAAGGGGGCGCGACGGCCATCCGCCAGCGCAACGCGGGCCGTCGAGATTGTTTCCCCGCTCAACTGTCGCACCCCCAAATGTCGCAGCCCGTTATGTCGCAGCTCGAATTGTCGCAGGTCACATTCAAGGGGGCTGGGAGAGCGCGAGGGGGCTTGAGCCGGACCGAGCGCGACGTGCTACATCTCAGCCCATGCGGGTGATCTACATCGCCGGAACGAGCCATAGCGGGTCGACGCTGCTCGACCTGATGCTCAACGCCCATCCAGCGATCTTCTCGGCGGGTGAGGTGCTGAAACTCAACCGGCAACTCGGCATCAACCATCCGCGCAAGCAGACCTCAGTGCCCTGCTCCTGTGGCGCGCCGTCGCTTTGGCAATGCCCGGTCTGGTCGCGAGTCGATGCGCGCACCCGCGAGACCGCGGGCAAATCTCTCGCCGACCTCGATATGCTCGACTTTGGCGAGACCGACGCGGCGATGGCGCCGAACGCAATCGTGTTCAAAGCGATCGCCGACGTCACGGAGAAGAATTTCGTCGTCGACTCTTCGAAGCTGCCCAAGCGTCTCGCCTATCTGATGCGGCTTGCGGAGCTCGACGTCTATCCGGTGCATATCGTGCGCGACCCCAAGGGGCAGATCAACTCCGTGACGCGCAAGCACGGCGGCTTTCTCAAGCACATCTTCCGCTACGAGCTGATCCACGAGCAGATCCGCCGGACGCTGAAATCGGTGCCTCACAGCGTGGTGCATTACGAGGATCTGGTGCGCGATCCGGCCGGTACCTTGCGGAGCATCTTGCAGCCACTTGGGCTGACCTTCGATCCGCGCCAGCTTGCTTGGGCCGAGGCCGAGAAGCACGAGGTCGCCGGCAACCACGTTCGCTTCGATGCGAAAAGCGATCTCGTGCTCGACGAAGGCTGGAAGGAGAGCCTCTCGTCGCTGAGACAGCGCGCCATCGATCTCGGCACCCTTCTATCGCGGCAGACCGTGCCCAAAACCGGCGCCGTGCGCTGAAAGAAGCGCCGGCGGCGTTTCCGAAAAATCCGCAAGACTCTTGTCGCAGGCCCCATTCACGGGCCTAATTGCGTGCTGGTCTTCTGCCGCCAAGGATCTCCGAATGCCGCATTCGGCTCCGCTCATCTCGACGCTCGCCGTGGGGCTTGTGCTCGCCTTCGCCTTCGGCCTCGTGGCCCAGCGCCTGAGGCTGCCGCCGCTGATCGGCTATCTGCTCGCCGGCATTGCCATCGGCCCGTTCACGCCTGGCTTCGTCGCCGATCAGAGCGTCGCCAATCAGCTCGCCGAAATCGGCGTCATCCTGCTGATGTTCGGGGTCGGCTTGCATTTCTCGCTCGAGGATCTGCTTTCGGTCCGCGCCATCGCCGTTCCCGGCGCTCTGGCGCAGGTGCTTGTGGCGACGCCGCTCGGCATGGCGGTCGGCTGGTGGCAGGCCTGGACGCCGGGAGCGGGGCTCGTCTTCGGCATCGCGCTCTCCATCGCCAGTACCGTGGTGCTGTTGCGCCTGCTCCAGGAGCGGCGGCTGCTCGATACCGAGCGCGGGCGGATCACCGTCGGCTGGCTCGTGGTCCAGGACCTCGGCATGGTGCTCGTGCTGGTGTTGTTGCCGGCGCTCGCCGGCGTGCTCAAAGGCGCCGGGGACGCGCCTGATCCCGGAGAGCTGCTTGAGGCGATCACCCTCACCCTCGGCAAGGTCGCCGCCTTCATCGTGGTCATGCTCGTGGTCGGCAGGAAGGTCATTCCGCTGATCTTGCATTACGTCGCTCACACCGGCAGCCGCGAGCTGTTCCGCCTCGCCGTGCTGTCGATCGCGCTCGGCTTCGCCTATCTCGCCGCCGAGCTGTTCGGCGTATCGCTCGCGCTCGGCGCCTTCTTCGCCGGCATGATCTTGAGCGAGTCGCGACTGAGCCAGCAGGCGGCAACCGAGTCGCTTCCCTTGCGCGACGCCTTTGCCGTGCTGTTCTTCGTCTCTGTCGGCATGCTGTTCGACCCGCGCATCCTCATCGAGGCGCCGGCGGCTCTGTTCGCCACGCTGTTCATCATCCTGATCGCCAAGACGGCGGCCGCTTACCTCGTGGTGCGGCTGTTCGGCCATCAGGCGCCGACGGCGCTCTCCATCTCGGTGTCGCTCGCGCAGATCGGCGAGTTCTCCTTCATCCTTGCCGGCCTCGGCGTCTCGCTCGCGGTCCTGCCGGAAAGCGCGCGAAGCCTGATTCTCGCCGGCGCCATCATCTCGATCCT
>DATDLA010000112.1:0-2001 GCA_036519535.1 Methyloceanibacter sp. | reverse complement strand
ACAGGATCTCGCCGTTCTCGGCGATGCGTAGATCGACGTTGGTCATGGCTGCTCCGACGGTGTCGGCGTAGATCTTCCCATCCGGCTGCGCGGTGAGATAGAGGAAGGCTTCGGTCTGGCCGTAGAGCTGCTTCAGATTGAGCCCGATCGAGCGATAGAACGAGAACAGATCAGGACCGATCGCTTCGCCCGCCGTATAGGCGGTACGCACGCGCGAGAGACCGAGCACGTTCTTGAGCGGGCCGTAGATGAGGAATTCGCCGAGCGCGTAGAGCATGCGGCCCGCGATCGGCACGCGCTCGCCATTGAGGATCTTCTCGCCATAGCGCCGCGCCACGCCGAGGAAGGCGTGAAACAGTCGCCGCTTGAGCGGACCCGCATCTTCCATGCGGATCATCAACCCGGTGAGCATCTGCTCGAATACCCGCGGCGGAGCGAAAAAGAAGGTCGGGCCGATCTCCCTCATGTCCTGCATGGCAGTGTCGGCGCTCTCCGGACAGGCAATGCAGAAACCCGCGACCAGCGCTTGCGCATAGTTGAGATAATGGTCCCCGACCCAAGCGAGCGGCAGGTAAGCGAGCGCCTCGTGGCCTGCGTTGAGCTGGTCTAAAGCGACCGTGTCGGAAGCGGCATTGATACAGCCGATGGCGGACAGTACGACGCCCTTCGACTGGCCCGTGGTGCCCGACGTATAGAGAATGATCGAACGGTCCGAGCCCCGGCCCGCGTCGATTTCGCGATCGAGCCCCTGGCCAAGCGCGGGCTCCTCGGCGAGCGCGCCGCGACCGTCCGCGATGACGTCGGCGATGGCGCGGAGGCGGCCATGGTCGTAATCGCGCAGACCGCGCCGCTCGTCGTAGACGATCCGTTTGAGCTTCGGCAGCCGCTCGGCGATGGACAGAAGCTTGTCGACTTGTTCCTGGTCCTCGACCGCGGCAAAGCGCGCGTCGGAATGGGCGAGCACAAAGGCGACTTCGTCGGGGCCCGCGTCGGCGTAGACCGGGACCGGGACGGCCCCAACCATCTGCGCCGCCGTCACCGACCAGTAGAGCTTGGGCCGATTCGAGCCCACGATGGCCATGGTGTCACCGCGCTTGAGCCCGAGGCGGGCGAGCCCTGCTGCATATGCGCGCACCTCCTCCAGTACCTCCTCCCAGGTCCAGACCTGCCAGATGCCGAGATCCTTGTGTCGATAGGCCGGCCGGCCCGCGTAACGGCGGGCATTTCGGATCAGCAGCTTGGGGAACGTGTCCGCGCGCGCCGCGTCGGTCGCCACGGCAATTCTCCCAGTCTACAGCGCCAAATCCCCCGGGCGCATCGGCCCTCGCCGCCGGTCACCGGCAGACTGTTGTCAACTCATAAGAAAATGGGCTTGCGCCGAGGTCAAGTCAGACTTGATGCAGGTCACCGCGCTGGGCACCTGTTTCCTCGCGCCGGGGCGAGGCCGGCTAAGGCTACTCCGCGGCCTTGAGCAGCGGCGCGGGGCCGGCGCGAAACTGGTCGAGCAGGGCTGCTTCGTCCGCCCTCGCGGCCGCGAGGTGGCGCATCTTGACATGGCCGAAGCCGCGGATTTTTTCCGGAATGGCGGCGAGCCCCACCGCGATGTGGTGGTTGTCACCATTGAGCTTTGCGAGCAGTTCGTCGAGCAGCACCTCGTAGTCGCGCACGAGCGCCCGCTCGGTCTTGCGCTCGGCCGAATAGCCGAACGGATCGAAGGCCGTGCCGCGCAGAACCTTGAATTTGGCGAGCAACCCAAACAGTGGGAAAATCCAGGGGCCGAACGTCATCTTCTTCGGCTCACCGGTGACCTTGTCCCGTCGGGCGAGCAGAGGCGGAGCGAGATGCACGTGGAAACGCAGCTGCTCGCCGCCGAGTTCGCTGTTCACCTGCTTCACGAAGGCTCCATCGGAGTAAAGGCGGGCCACCTCGTATTCGTCCTTGTAGGCCATCAACTTGAACAGGTAGCGCGCGACCGCTTCGGCCAAGCCGGTCTTACCGGGC
>DATDLA010000111.1:0-3269 GCA_036519535.1 Methyloceanibacter sp. | reverse complement strand
CCCCGGCGCTCCGCCCGACTACAAGACCGGCATCGTGCTCCTTTACGACGCGCTTGGCGTGCCTTGCCTGCCGGTCGCCCTCAATTCAGGCCTGTTCTGGCCGCGGCGGAGCGTGATTCGCCGCCCGGGCACCATCGTCGTGGAAATCCTCAAGCCAATTCCCCCGGGCCTCCCCAGGGACGAGTTCCTGCGCAGGCTCGAGGTGGCCATCGAGGGGGCTTCCAGCCGTTTGCTTGTGGAAGGAGGCGCCCCGGAACCCGTCCGCGCCTAGCCTGTTAACCCTTCATTAACTTGAACGAGCCAAGGTGGTGTTCTAGGTTTGTTCTTACGAATCGCCGCCGGCCAGTCTTGAATTCGTCATCGGAAAACCCATCTGACGACAATTCGAGGGAGGGGGTTAAGGGCGGGAACGGGACCATGTTGATGCACCAGGATGTTACCGACACGACCCCTTGGGGCCCGGCCGACGAGCCAGCCCTTGTCTGCGCCGAAGCCTGCTTCGACCAGGCCTTCCATTATTGGCGTGGGGCCTCGGGCCGTCGCTATTTGCACAGCGTCTACACCCTGATCGGGTGCCCTGCGCTCCCCCGTGCCAACTACATCCTGGTCCGCCGTCAGGACGACGGCTCAAGGACGCCGCTCGCCTTCGGCCAGACCAAGGACGACGCGATCTCGCTCAACCTTGCCCATCTCCGCCATCAGGGCGCGAGGCTTGGCGCCAATGAGGTGCATATCCACCTCCTGGCCGAGACCCCGGAGGAGCGGGCGCATGTCGAGGGCGACCTGACCGAAGCGCATTTCCAGCGCATCGCCGCCAACGCCGCCTAGCAACGCCTCCATTTCTGGGCTTTCGGCTCTCGGTCTCCGCGAGACGGTTTCATCCGCGCACGCCAAGCAGCGGGGACTTGATCCGGACGCTCCCGGCGTCTCCAATGGGATCATGCCGGACCGCATCGCCATTGTCGAAGGCGACATCACCAGGCTCGACGTCGATGCTGTCGTCAACGCCGCAAACAAGACCTTGCTCGGTGGCGGCGGCGTGGACGGCGCCATCCATCGCGCCGCCGGACCTGAGTTGCGTGCAGCCTGCGCCAAGCTTAACGGCTGCGAGACCGGAGAGGCGAAGATCACGCCCGGCTTCGGGCTCCCCGCCCGCTACGTGATCCACACTGTCGGCCCGGTCTGGGGCGGTGGCAGGCGCGACGAGGATCGCCTGCTCGCGCTTTGCTATGCGAACAGCCTCGACCTTGCGCTCGCGCACGACCTCACCTCGATCGCCTTCCCTGCCATTTCCACCGGCGCCTATGGCTTTCCGCCTCCCCGTGCCGCCCGCATCGCCGTCGCCACTGTGCTCGACAGTTTGCGCAACGAGCCATCCATCAGGCGCGTTGTGTTCTGCTGCTTTGGCAGGGAATCGCATGCTCACCACGAGACCGCGCTTGCCTCGGCGCTGAACCAAAGCGAATAGCCTTGGCGCGCGCGTGCCTTGGCCACCTTTGCAACGATCCGCCGCACCTTTCCGTCACGTATCTGTAGCGTTAAGCTATCAATGAAGGATGCGGGTCGCATTTGAGGCGGTCCGCCTAAAAGCCGCAAAAAGGCACGGAACACAGATGCCAGAGCTCGATCCCCTACTGCTCTCGCGCATCCAGTTCGCCTTCACCATCTCGTTCCACATCCTGTTTCCGTCCTTCACCATCGGGCTCGCCGCCTGGCTGCTCGTGCTCGAGATCCTATGGCTCCGGACCGGGAAGGCCATTTATGCCGACATCTCCCGGCAGTGGACCAAGATCTTCGCCGTGTCGTTCGGCATGGGCGTCGTGTCTGGCGTGGTGCTCTCCTATCAGTTCGGCACCAATTGGAGCGAGTTCTCGCGGCTTGGCGGCAACGTCGTCGGACCGCTGATGTCCTACGAGGTGCTCACCGCCTTTTTTCTCGAAGCAGGCTTTCTCGGCATCATGCTGTTCGGCCGCGAGCGCGTGCCGAAGGCGGTGCACCTCTTCGCCACCGCCATGGTGGCGCTCGGCACGCTGATCTCCGCCTTCTGGATTCTGTCGGCGAATAGCTGGATGCAGACGCCTGCAGGCTACACCGCCGGTCCCGACGGCGTGCTGCATGTCGCCGATTGGTGGCAGGTCATCTTCAATCCCTCCTTCCCCTACCGCTTCGCCCACATGGTGGCCGCAGCCTATCTCACCACGGCCTTCATCGTTGCCGGCATCGGCGCCTGGTACGTCTTGCGCGGGCGAAGCGTCGCCCATGGGCGCATCATGCTCGGCATGGGCCTGAGCCTGCTTGTGTGGCTCGCGCCGTTGCAGGTCGTCCTCGGCGACCTGCACGGGCTGAACAGCTTGCAGTACCAGCCGGCCAAGGTTGCTGCGCTCGAAGCGCATTGGGAGACCGGGCGCGAGGTGCCGCTCATCCTGTTCGCGCTGCCTGATCCAAAGGCCGAGACCAACCATTTCGAGCTCGCCGTGCCGAAGCTCGGCAGCCTGATCCTCACCCATGATTGGAACGGCGAGGTCCGCGGACTCAAATCCTTCCCGCCGGAGGACCGGCCGAACCCGATCATTCCGTTCTTCTCCTTCCGCATCATGGTCGGCATCGGGCTGATCATGATCGCCGTGGGGCTTGTCGGCTCGGTGCTGTGGCTGACCGGACGGCTCCATACCAGCCGCTGGTTCCTGCGCACTCTGGTCTGGGTCTCGCCGCTCGGCTTTCTCGCCGTGCTCGCCGGCTGGTTCACCGCGGAGGTCGGCCGCCAGCCCTGGACGGTGTATGGTATCCTGCGCACCGCCGACTCTGTGTCACCGGTCCCCGGCGGCAGCGTGCTCACCTCGATCATCCTTTTCGTACTGGTCTACGGTGTCGTGTTCGGCGCAGGCCTCTATTACATGGCCAAGCTCGTGAGCCGCGGGCCCGACGAGATGCCTCCGGTCCCCGAGGAAGAGGAAGCCGATCATTCGCATCGGCCCATGGCAGCGGCGGGCAGCCCATGACCCCAGACGTCCTCCCCATCATCTTGCCGCTGGTCTGGGGCGCGATCCTCGCTCTCGCCGTGTTCCTCTACGTTCTGCTCGGCGGCTACGATCTTGGGCTCGGCGTGCTGTTCCCGATTGCCCCGACGAATCAGGACCGCGACGCCATGATGAACTCGGTGGCGCCCTTCTGGGACGGCAACGAGACTTGGCTTGTGCTTGGCGGCGGCGGCCTGCTCGCCGCCTTCCCGCTCGCCTATTCGGTGATGCTGCCCGCGCTTTACCTCCCCA
>DATDLA010000110.1:0-3750 GCA_036519535.1 Methyloceanibacter sp. | reverse complement strand
GGGTCTGCTTCGGCATAGCCCTGCGCTTGCGCGTCTTTCAGCACGTCGGCGAAGCTGCGCCCCTCGGTCAGCATCAGAGTGAGGATGTAGTTGCAGGTGCCGTTCAAGATGCCGTAGACGCGGGCGATGGTGTTGCCTTGCAGGCTCTCGCGGATCGTCTTGACCACGGGAATGCCGCCGGCTACCGCACCTTCGAAATTCAGCGCCACGCCATGTTTCTCGGCAAGCGCTGCGAGCGCAGGCCCGTGATGGGCGAGCAGCGCCTTGTTGGCGGTGACCACATGCTTCCCGGCACGGAGGGCGGTCTCGACCGCGTCCTTGGCGACGCCCTCCTCGCCGCCGATAAGCTCGACGAAGGCGTCGATCCCGGGATCGCGGGCGAGCTCGACCGGATCGGCGACGAAGCGAAAGTCGGAAATGTCGATGTCGCGGTTCTTGTGCCGATTGAGCGCTGAGACGGCCACGATCTCGATCGGCCGCCCGATGCGCTTGCTAAGGTCGGGGCTGCGCTTGGCAAGGAGCCGCAGGACCCCGCCTCCGACCGTGCCGAGCCCGGCGAGCCCGAGTTTCAGAGGCTCTGTCATGCAGGATCAGAGCGTCCTCGTCGCCTTCGACGCAAGTGGAATGACGTTGTGCAGGCTTTTCGCCGATTCGACGAGGAATTTCCGGATATTGCGCGCGGCCTGGCGGATGCGCTGCTCGTTCTCGACAAGCGCAATGCGCACATAGCTCTCGCCATATTCGCCGAAGCCGATGCCTGGCGACACGGCGACCGAGGCCTGCTCCAGCAGCAATTTGGAAAACTCGAGCGAGCCCAGATGCGCGAACATGTCGGGGATCGGCGCCCAGGCGAACATGGTCGCCTCCGGTGCCGGGATCGGCCAGCCGGAGCGCGTCAGCGAATCGACGAGGCAATTGCGGCGGCGGCGATAGATGCTGCGGATCTCTTCGATGCAGTCTTGCGGTCCGTTCAATGCGGCGGCCGCGGCGACCTGAATGGGCGTGAAGGCGCCGTAGTCGAGATAGGACTGCACCCTGGAAAGCGCGCCGATCAGCCGCTCATTGCCGACGGCAAAGCCCATGCGCCAGCCGGGCATGGCGTAGGTCTTGGACAGAGTGGTGAACTCCACCGCAATGTCCATGGCGCCCGGCACCTGAAGGATCGACGGCGGAGGCTGGTCTCCGAAATAGATCTCGGCATAAGCAAGATCGGAGAGCACGATCAGATCGTGCTTCTTGGCGAAGCCAACCACCTCCCGATAGAAATCGAAACCGGCGACGAGCGCGGTCGGGTTGGCCGGATAGTTGAGCACGAGCGCGGAGGGCTTCGGCACCGAGTGCTTCACCGCCCGGCTCAGCGAATTCATGAAGGCTGAATCGGTCGAGGCCGGCAAATGGCGGATCACGCCGCCCGACATGATGAAGCCGAACTCGTGGATGGGATAGGTGGGGTTCGGCACCAGGATCACGTCGCCAGGCCCGGTGATCGCTTGCGCCATATTGGCGAAGCCTTCCTTGGAGCCGAGCGTGGCGACGACCTCGGTCTCAGGGTTGAGCTTCACGCCGAAGCGGCGCGCGTAGTAGGCGCCTTGCGCCCGCCGCAACCCCTGGATGCCGCGTGACGCCGAATAGCGGCTGGTGCGGCTATCGCGGACCGTCTCGATCAGCTTCTGCACGATATGAGGCGGGGTCGGCATGTCGGGGTTGCCCATGCCGAAATCGATGATGTCGTCGCCTCGTGCGCGCGCCTGCGCCTTGAGCTTGTTGACTTGCTCAAAAACGTATGGCGGTAGCCGCCTGATTCTGTGGAAATCGCTGTTCACGCGCTTATCCCGCTGACCCCCAACCAGGACCTATGCCTAACGGGTGGGCATTTGAACCACAGAAGCTGCCCCCTGGGCAAGACGCGCCAAGCCGCAGTTTTGCGTCCTAATTACCCGCCTCGGCCGGTTTGACCGATGCCGTGGTCGTATCGTCGGCCGATCCCTGACGCCGCGCCTGCTCGTTTTGCAGATCGGCGATCGCCGCCTTCCGCTCAGCCGCGCTGAGAGTTTTCCCGAGCTGCCTATTGGAAGCGTCAAAGGACGATGGCGATGGGGCCGCGGAAATCAAGGAGTCGGAACACCCGGCCAAAATGAGGACAGGAAATGCAAAAAGCACCAAGGCCCGTTTTGACGGCAGCCGCGGCGCCGGTCGAACCAATCTTTTAGGCCCCTGATGCACGGTGATTGGAATTGCACGTCCCTTGCTATACTGCATAGCACAATGAGTCTAAGAACGAGAGTCGTCCAGATCGCTGAGATGCTCCGCTACCTTGGCATCATTGCGATTAACCGGGGGTAAAATAAGGGCGCGACCTTCCATGCAGGAAAAGAACAAGGCCGTCACAGAGCCAGGAGCAAAAGAGCAGCAAGTCGGCCAGTGGGACGAACTGGCGCGCAACATGGTGCGTCTGTTCGATCAAGGCACCAAGGTGCTTGGCAGTCTGGCCGAGCGCAGCAACGACGCCGGTCCCTACAGCATGGCGGCGGAAGCCGGCGAGGCGACCAAGTCGCTCGGTGAAATCGCCAGGCATTGGGTGAGCGAACCCGGCAAGCTTGCCGCGGCGCAGAGCGAGCTCTTCAAGGACTACGCTGAGCTTTGGGGGCGCTCGGTTCGTCGCTATCTCGGCGAAGAGGACGTGAAGCCGGTGATCGAGCCCGAGCCCGGCGACAATCGCTTCAAGGACCCGGACTGGTCGAATACCCAGTTTTTCGATTTCTGGAAGCAGGCTTATCTGCTGACGGCGCGCTGGGCCGAGGACCTCACGCGCAAGACCGAAGGCGTCGACGACAAGACCAAGAAGCGTGCCCTCTTCTATCTCGAGCAGATGCTTGCGGCGCTATCGCCGTCGAACTTCGCGCTGACCAACCCGGAAGTGGTGCGCGCCACGCTCGCCACCAACGCGGCGAATTTGGTGCAAGGCATGGCGCATCTCGCCCATGACCTCGAGCACTCCAAGGATCTGCTGCGCATTAGCCAGACCGACTTGTCGGCGTTTGAGGTCGGCAAGAATCTCGCGATTACGCCCGGCAAGATCGTGTTCCAGAACGAACTCATCCAGCTCATCCAATACAGCCCGAGCACGGCCGAAGTGTTCGAGCGGCCTCTGCTCATCGTGCCGCCCTGGATCAACAAGTTTTACATCCTCGACCTCGTCCCGGAGAAAAGCTTCATCAAATGGGCGGTCGCTCAGGGGTTCACGGTGTTCACCGTTTCCTGGGTGAACCCGGACGCGAAACTCTCGCAGAAGACTTTCGAAGACTACATGCGCGAGGGCATCCTCGCCGCGGTCGACGCCGTCACCAAGCAGACCGGGCAGAAGCAGATCAATGTACTCGGCTATTGCGTGGGCGGAACGCTGCTCGCCTCGACGCTTGCCTATATGGTCGCCAAGAAAGACCACCGGATCGCCTCGGCCACGTTCCTTGCGGCGCAGGTCGACTTCAGCGAGGCAGGCGATCTCCTCGTCTTCATCGACGATGCGCAATTGAACTCGCTCGAAGAGATGATGGCCGAGCAGGGCTATCTCGACGGCTCGCGCATGGCGGCGGTGTTCAACATGCTCCGGCCGCGCGACCTGATCTGGCCCTACGTCGTGAACAACTATCTCCTCGGCAAGAAGCCCTTCCCGTTCGATCTCCTCTATTGGAACGCGGATTCGACGCGGCTGCCCGCCGCCAACCACGCCTTCTATCTGCGCGAGTTCTA
>DATDLA010000109.1:0-4825 GCA_036519535.1 Methyloceanibacter sp. | reverse complement strand
AGTTGCATCTCTTTGAGCCGGACAACCCTGAACTACGCGGCGGCTCTCCGGCCTTGTCGTGGCAATCGTCTCGGGGTTCGTGCTCACCGCCAATCCGGGCTTCCTCGCTTATGTACCCAAGTTCGTGCTTGGCGGATTGCTGCTCTATCTGGGGTTCAACCTCATCCAGGAATGGTTCATTGTCTCGGCACGCCGCATTTCGCTCCTCGAATACGCCTCGCTGCTTGCCATTGCCCTGCTCATCATCCAAATCGGCTATGGCCGGCGTGCTGATCGGCGTGATCATCGGCTGCGCCACCTTCGCCGTCAGCGCAAGCCGGGTGAACGCCATCAAATTCAGCTTCGATGGCTCCGAAATACCGCTCCTCGCTCGACCGTGGACCTGAGAAACTGAGAATTCTTGCGGACCATGGCCGCGAGATCCAAGGCATGAGACTGCAGAGCTACCTTTTCTTCGGCTCGGCCAATCGCCTCTACCAGCAGGTCAAAGAGTTGTTTACGCAATGGCCCGATACCCGCTTCCTCATATTTGATTATCGCCTGGTTACCGGTATCGATTCCTCCGCCATGCATAGCTTTACTCAGATCAAGCGCGCCGCCGACGATGTCGGCGCCAGCCTCGTGCTCGTGAATCTGTCGCCGGAGCTCGTCTCCGCGTTCCGCAACCGCGAAGTCATTGCTGCCGACGTCATCCTGGCGGACGACCTCGATCACGCCTTGGAGGCCTGCGAAAAAGAGGTCATTGCCGCCCATTCGGCGAAGAATGCGCAAGGACGAAGCTTGCGCGAATGGTTCACGCAAGCGCTTGGCAGCGCCGACCTCGCCGAGCAGCTCACCGCTTGTTGCCAGCGGCTCGAAGTGCGCCAAAACGACATCATCGCCTCGCAAGGCGACCCCGCCGATTGCATGCATTTCATTGTCGAAGGGCGCGTCGGCATCATCGTCAAGTTCGACGACGGACGCTCCGTCCGCGTGCGCAGCCTCGGGCCGCACACCACGATCGGCGAGATGGGACTCATTACCCGGCAAGTGCGCAGCGCGACAATTCAGGCCGAGCTGGACAGCGTGCTCTATGCCCTCAGCTTCGAGGCTTATGAGCGCCTCAAGTCCGAGAACCGGCCGCTACATCAGGCGCTGCTCAGCTATGTGGTCACGGTGATGACCGAGCGCTTGAGCTTCGCCAGCAAGGTGATCGGCGTGCTGCGCCGCTGAGGGCAGGCCTCTGCGGTATATCCACATCCGTCTTGCGCTCCGGCAAGTTTCCCCTTAACGCCGCATCCCATGAGCGCGAAGCACGCCTCCCGAAGCGACCTGGACGAGACCGCCAAGGCCATCGTCGGCGGAGACCGCGTGGCGCTCGCCCGCGCCATCACCCTGATCGAAAGTGCCAAGCCCGAGGACCAGGTCCGCGCCCAACGCCTGCTTGAGCTCCTCTTGCCCCGCACCGGAAAGGCCATCCGCGTCGGTATCAGCGGCGTGCCCGGCGCCGGCAAATCCACGCTGATCGATCAGCTCGGGCTCAACCTCGTGGCCATGGGCAAGAAGGTCGCCGTGCTCGCCGTCGATCCCACCTCGACGCGGAGCGGCGGCTCGATCCTCGGGGACAAGACGCGCATGGGGCGCCTCGCCTCTGAACAAGGCGCTTTCATCCGCCCCTCCCCTGCCGGCGACAGCCTCGGCGGCGTCACCAAGACGACGCGCGAGACCATCGCACTTGCCGAGGCGGCAGGTTACCAGGTGATTCTCGTGGAGACCGTCGGCGTCGGCCAATCGGAAACCGCCGTCTCCAACATGGTCGATGTGTTCGTCGTGGTGGGCATTCCCGGCGCCGGCGACGAGCTGCAAGGCATCAAGCGCGGGCTGATCGAGCTTGCCGATGTGGTCGCCGTCAACAAGGCCGACGGCGATCAGGTCCAGCGGGCCAATCGCGCCGCCATGGAGTACCGCACCGCGCTGCATATCCTTGCCGCCGGCAATCCCAACTGGTCGCCCGAAGTGCTGACCGTCTCAGCAAGAGACAATACCGGGCTCGATGCGTTGTGGACCAAGGTCGAGGAGCGGCATTCCGCGCTTGAGAAATCCGGTGGACTTCTTGCGCGCCGCGCCGAGCAGGCGGTGGCGTGGATGCGCGAGATCTTCGAGCAAAGGTTGCTCGCGGCCTTCAAAGGCGGCAAGGAGGTCGGACGCCGCTGGAGCGAGATGGAGAAAAAGGTGCGCGCCGGCGAGATGACGCCGACGGCAGCGGCGGAGAAGCTTGGCCGCCTCGCCGGAATCGGCGAAGGCTAGCCGCCCCCCCTCGAAATTTGCTTCCCTTCGATGCTGGAGCCGGGTTAAGCCCGATACCATGGCTCGCCCGCGCGTGCTCCTCACCGGGTTCGGTCCATTTCCCGGCGCCGCCGAGAATTCCTCGGCCTGGCTTGTGGAGGAGCTCGCGGGGAAGTGCCAATCGTCCGGTCTCGGATGCGATCTTCATGCCGAGGTGCTGCCCACCGAGTGGGCCGAGGTTGCGAGGCTTGGGCCGGGATTGGTTCAGCACCACCGGCCGCGCCTGACCCTGCATCTCGGCCTGCACAAGCGCGCGCGAGGGTTCCGCATCGAGCGCTCGGCGCACAATCTGATTGACCTCCGGGAGGACGCGCGCGGCGCCGTCCTCGACAGGCGCACGATCCTTGATCGCTCCGAGGTGCGCCTCGACACGGCAATTCCCGCTACACAACTCGCCAAGCATTTGCGGACACAGGATCTTCCGGCCGTCGCCTCCCGCTCGGCGGGAACCTATCTATGCAACTATCTCTATTATCTCTCGCTTCACTGGGCGCGCGGGCAGAACGGAGCCTGCGACGTCTGCTTCGTGCATCTCCCGCCAGGCCCCCGCCAGGGCGGTCCCTTGAGCGAGGCGGAGCTGCTGCGCGGCGCCGAATTGATCATGCGCTACCTTCTGGCCCTCGCGCTGGACCGCGACAGAGTTGAGACCTCTGGCGACGAAATTGGCCCCGGTGTCCGCGTCGCGGAGCCGATGATGCGCTGAACAGGACATCATGACCGTTAGCCGCCGAGAGGTTGTCCTTGCCGGCATCGGGTTCGGCGTTGCTTTTGCGGCAGGCTCCCGCTGCGCGCACGCCCGCTGGACAGGGCCCCGTCACTTCAACACTTTCGGTGTGGTGCCGTCCGGCATCGCCACCGACCAGACGGCGATGCTGCAGCGCGCCGCCGACGCCGCCGCCTGGTCGGGCCTTCCTCTGTTTCTCCCGCCCGGGATCTATTCGACGCGGCGACTCGAGCTGAGATCGGGCTCGCATCTGACCGGCTTCCCTGGCCGATCGATCCTGCGCTGTCGCGACGGCGGCGGGTTGATCAGCATCGAGCACGCTAAGGACATTCGTCTCGAGGGCCTCGTGCTTGACGGCGGCGGAAAGGACATGGGCGTAAACGGCGCGCTACTTGCGGCCACGATGGTCGAACGGCTTCAACTCGCGAATTGCCGCTTCCTGCGCTCAGGCTCGGGCGGCATTCTCGTCTCGCGCTGCGAGGATGTGGTCATCACCAGCAACATCGTCGACAACGCTGCGACCGGCATCGCCGTGACCAACGTCGCGCAAGGCGGCGATCCCGCTATTATCCAAGGGAACCTCGTCCGCAACCTGTTCTTCCGCAAAGTTGCCCTTTTCCACGGTACCGGAATTTCCATCGACGCCGACGCCCTGGTGAAGGGCAACAGTGTGGAGAACGCTCCGGGTTTCGGCATCCTCGTCGGCCCGGCGGGCGATGTCAGCGTTTCGAAGAATCGAATCCGCAACATCCATATCGGCATCGGCGTTTCGGTCGAGATTGCCGGGACCGCGCGGCTTGCCGGCAACACGATTTCAAACGCTCAAAACGGCGCCGTTCGCGCCATGCGGGGCCCTACCCCGATCGGGCCGGACCTTGCCGTCTACGCCAACGCTATAGCCTGAGGGCTCGGCCCTAGCCGATTAACGTGGCGCGGCGGCGGCGGTAGCGTTCTGACGCGGCAAGGCGCGGACCGCGGCCCTCAGCGCGGGCGATGGGCCGACCGTGCCCACCTTCACGCCGCGCCAGGTGCGCATCTCGCCGGCGAGTTGGGCGGCAAGGATGTGTTCGGCCCCCGGCACGAGTTTGGCGAGTAGAATTGCAAGCGCCATCTCCGCGCCCCGCTTGGTACCGTCGTCGACCTTGACGGCAATGCCGATCCCGAGCGCCGGCAACGACGCGCAATGGACGCCTTCCGCGCCGCCCTTGGCGAAGGCGGTCTGGGGAAGCCCACGCATGACGATGGTGTCGAAGCGGCCCTCACCCGCCACGAGGTCGGGCGCGGCGAAGCAAGAGTCCATGAGCCCTCGCGCCGCCTTGGCGCGCGTGGCATCGAGCCCTCTGCCGCTGGCGAGCCGGGCGAACCCGGTCGCCACCGCAGCAAGCGGCAGGGCAAAGGTCGGCACCGAGCAGCCGTCGATGCCGATCTCATCCTGCTCCAATGTGACGTCGCAAATCTCTGAAATGACTCGCCTGATCTCTTGCTGCACCGGATGCTCTGGCCGTTCATAGCCCCTTGGATCGAGGCCCAGGTGAACCGCGGTCGCCAGCATGCCGGCATGTTTGCCTGAGCAATTGTTGTGGATCGGCGTCGGACTCTTGCCCACGCGCGACAACTCCCGCGACGCCCGGTCGCCGATCGGCCAATGCGCGCCGCAGGCGAGCTGCGCTTCATCGAGCCCAGCCTTGGCGAGCAGCGCGCGCACCGCGCGGATATGAGCCTCGTCGCCGCTATGCGAAGCGCAGGCGATGGCGAGTTCCGCCTGTCCGAGACCGA
>DATDLA010000108.1:0-6091 GCA_036519535.1 Methyloceanibacter sp. | reverse complement strand
GAAGAACATCAGCCGGTCGACGGTGAACCACCAGTCGGAGAGCACGCTCTTTTCGGCGCGGGTGATCCTCATGCCGCCCTGCCCTGCTTTGGCTGCACCGGGCTCACCCCGGGAAGGCGCATGACGAGGTCGCGGAAGCTTTTGCCGCGCGCTTCGAAATTGGCGAACTGGTCGTAGGAGGCGCAAGCCGGCGACAGCAGCACCACAGGCTCAGCCCCGCGCGAGCGCCTTGCATCGGCAGCAGCGGCCTCGATGGCGCGGTCGAGCGTTGCGCATTGCACATGATCGACTTCCGTGCCGAGTTGCGCGGCGAAGGCATCGGCTGCCTCGCCGATCAGGTAGGCACGGGTGATCTTGGGAAAGAACGGCTCGAGACCCTCAAGGCCCCCTGCTTTCGGCCTCCCGCCGACAATCCAATAAATGTCGGTAAAGCTTGCGAGCGCCTTGGCGGCGGCATCGGCATTGGTGGCCTTCGAGTCGTTGACGAAGAGGACCGGCCCTGCCCTCGCCACCTGCTCCATGCGGTGGGCGAGGCCGGCAAAGGTCCCGAGGCCCTTGCCGATGGTCGAAGCGTCGAGCCCCTGCGAGCGGGCAAGCGCATAGGCCACCGCCGCATTCTGCCAATTATGGGCGCCGCGCAAGGAGCCGATGCCGTCGAGGCTCACACGCCCGCGCTCAACGCCGTTCTCGACCTCGGTCAGCATCCCGTCCTTCGCCCACACACCGGTCGTGACGGTGTAGCCGACGGCGATGCGCTTCACCGCTAAAGGCCCGTGAAGCGCATCGGCGATGGCGCGGGAATAACTATCATCGACGCCGATCACGGCGGTGCCGTCTGCGGGCACCCCATCGAACACGCGGGCCTTGATGGCGGCGTAGTTCTCGATGGTGCCATGCCGGTCGAGATGATCTGGCGTGATGTTGATGAGCGCCGCGGCGTCGGGGGCGAGCGAGGGCGTGAGGTCGATCTGAAAAGTCGACAGCTCGAGAACATAGGTGAGGCTCGTGGCGAAGGGCGGAAGGTCGAGGACGGCGCGGCCGATATTGCCGCCAAGAGCGACCGGCCTGCCGCCCCCTTGCAAGAGATGGGCGGTGAGTGCCGTGGTGGTGGATTTGCCGTTGGTGCCGGTAATGACCACGACCTTGGCGCCGGACCCCTGCCTTGCCTTTTCGCGGAAGAATAGCTCGGTGTCGCCGATGACTTCGACGCCTGCCGCCCGCGCCGCCGTCACGCTCCAATGGGGCTCGGGGTGGGTCAAGGGAATGCCGGGCGCGAGCACGAGCGCCGCGATCCTGGTCCAATCGGCGCCGGCGAGGTCGTGCATGCCAACACCTTGTGCCGCAGCCTTGTCGCGCGCCTCTTGCGTGTCGTCCCAGGCGAGCACCCGAGCGCCGCCGGCGGCGAGCGCATGGGCCGCGGCGATGCCGCTCAAGCCCAGTCCAAACACCGCGACATCGCGGCCAGCAAAGATCGTCACGGGAATCATCTTTAGAATCTACCGCAATTTCAGCGTGGCGAGGCCAAGGAGCGCAAGCACTACGGCGATAATCCAGAAGCGGATCACCACCGTGGATTCAGCCCATCCCTTCTGTTCGTAGTGGTGATGCAGCGGGGCCATGCGGAAGACGCGCTTGCCCGTGAGCCGAAAGCTCGCCACCTGCACGATCACCGAAACCGCCTCGAGCACGAACAGGCCGCCGACGATGGCCAACACCAGCTCGTGCTTGGTGGCGACGGCGACGGTGCCGAGCGCCCCGCCGAGAGCGAGCGACCCGGTATCTCCCATGAAGATCTGCGCGGGCGGGGCATTGAACCAGAGGAAGCCTAGGCCGGCGCCGACCAGCGCGCCGCAGATGACGGCGAGCTCGCCGGTCCCTTGCACGAAATGGATCTGCAGATATTCGGAGAACAGCGCGTTGCCGACGAAATAGGAGATGAAGCCGAAGGTAGCGGCGGCGATCATCACCGGCACGATGGCGAGACCGTCCAGCCCATCGGTCAGGTTCACGGCGTTGCCGGCGCCGACAATGATGAAGGCGCCGAAGGGAACGAACAACCAGCCGAGATCGATCAGCACGTTCTTGAAGAAGGGAATGGCAAGTGCCGTGGAGAGAGGCGCCTGGCCGACCGAGGCAATGACCCAGGTGGCAACCAGCGCGACGACCGCCTCGATGACAAGTCTCACGCGCCCGCGGGAGCCTTCCACCGACTGCCGCGTCACCTTGAGATAATCGTCGTAAAGGCCGACGGCGCCATAAACGAGGGTGACGATGAGCACCACCCAGACATAAGGGTTGTGCAAATTGCCCCAGAGCAGCGTGGCGACGGTGACCCCCGATAGGATCATCAGCCCGCCCATGGTCGGGGTGCCCTGCTTCTGCAGCAGGTGACGCTCCGGTCCGTCGCTCCTGATCGGCTGGCCCTTGCCCTGCCGAATGCGCAAGGATTTGATAATGGCCGGCCCGAACAGGAACACGAACAGCAGCGCCGTGATCAACGCGCCGCCGGTGCGGAACGTGATGTAACGAAAGATATTAAAGACGCTGAGTTCGCCCGTAAGCTCGGTCAACCAATAGAGCATGGTCTTCCCCCTAGCGGCTCGTTTAGGGCGAAAGTGTCCCTGAGGGAATCGGGAATCGCGGCCGATGCCCGGTTTTGCCGCTCATTAGACGGGAAAAACCTGAGAAATCCGTAAGATCAGGCTCAAGCGGCGGTGCTTGGCGCCTGGAAATGGCGTTGCAGGGCCTCGACCAGCGGGGCCATGCGGCTGCCGAAGGAGCCCTTGATCATCACCACGTCGCCCGCCCCAACCCCCTTGGTGAGGAGCGGCGCAAGCTGCTCGGAGGTCTTGGCATAGGCCCCGCGGCGTTTGGCCGGCAGCGCCTCGTAAAGTCCGCGCATCATCTCGCCGCAGGCATAGACGAGATCCACGTCGGCCGCGTCGATGTCTTCCACCAGCTCCTGATGCAGCTTGGGACCAAGGCCGCCAAGCTCGAGCATGTCGCCGAGCACGGCGACCCGGCGCTTGAATTCGGCCCTCGGCGTGAGCCCCAAGGTGGCAAGTGCCGCGCGCATCGAGGCGGGGTTGGCGTTGTAGCTTTCGTCGATGATGGCGACGCGGCCGCCCTTGCCGCCAATGACGATGCGCTCGCCGCGTCCCGTCTGGGCGTGCCACCCGGCGAGCGCTTTGGCCGCGGCCTTCAGATCGGCATTGGCAAGCTTCGCCGCGGCAAGCACGGCAAGCGAGTTCTGCACGAAGTGGATGCCCGGCGCGCCGATACGGTAGCTCACGGTCTCGCCGAGAATATCAGCTTTCACCTCGGAGCTCTCGGGGCCGAGCTCGACGCTCAAGCTCCTCGCGTCCGCGTCGCGCGTCTCGCCGAAGCTCACGACCTTCGCCTTGCGCTGCCAGGCGTGGCGTCGGAGGCGCTCGAAATAAGGATTGTCGCGGTTGAGGATGGCCGCGCCGCCGGGGACCAGCCCTTCGAAAATTTCGGCCTTGGCGTCGGCAATTGCCTCGACCGAGCGGAAGAAGCCGAGATGCACCGGCGCCACCGTGGTGATGATGGCAATATGCGGGCGGATCAGCTGGGTCAGCGCCTTGAGCTCGCCGGCGTGGTTCATGCCGGCTTCGTATACGCCGAAATTCGTGTCCTGCCGCATGTTGGCGAGCGACAGCGGCACGCCCCAATGGTTGTTGTGGGACTTCAACGAGACATGCACCAGGCCTGAAGGCATCAGCGCAATCTTCAGCGCCTCCTTGGTTCCGGTCTTGCCGACGCTGCCGGTCACCGCGATCACCACGGCGTCCTTGGCGCGGGCGCGCGAAGCAGCGCCGAGATCGTTCAGGGCCTCAAGCGTGTCGGCAACGCGGAGCAGCCGCTTCTCGCCGCGCGGGGCCTTGAAGTCCTGCTCGACGATGGCGCATGAGGCACCTTGCGAGAGCGCGGCCTCAACGAAGGCATGTCCGTCGCGGTTCAGACCGCGGAGCGCGATAAAGGCCTCGTCGGGTGCGAGGCTCCGGCTGTCGATGGAGACACCGCTCACCGGCGTGCTCGGCGGCAGCGAGCACTTGCCGCGCACGGCCTTCACCATCTCCCCAACTGTCCATAGCGGCTTAGGCACGGTCTCTTTCCCCCTTCAAAGCGGCATCGACCGCATCATGATCAGAATAAGGAATGACGGAGCCTTTGATAATCTGTCCCGTCTCGTGTCCCTTGCCGGCAATCAGCAAGACATCCCCGCCTTTCAGGCCGGCGATGGCTTCCGCCACGGCGACGGCGCGGCCGGGGACTTCGATCGCGCCTGGAGCCGCCGCCAGGATTTCGCGGCGAATCTCCTCTGGCTCTTCGCTCCGCGGATTGTCGTCGGTGACAATGGCGATATCGGCTCTATCCACGGCAACCGCGCCCATTTGAGGGCGCTTGCCCTTGTCGCGGTCGCCGCCGCAACCGAATACCACCAACAAGCGGTTCCGCACGTAAGGCCGAAGGGCGTCGAGCGCATTGGCCAGCGCATCGGGGGTATGCGCGTAGTCGATGAAGATCGGGGCACCGGTACGGGTGGTGCCGGCAAGATCGAGGCGCCCCCGCGCACCGTGCAAGTTCTCAAGCAGTGGCAACAATTTTGTGGGGCTCACTCCGGTGGCCATGCATAGCCCCGCGGCAACAAGCGCGTTCGAGGCCTGAAAGGCGCCGACGAGCGGCAGGCGGAAGGTTTCCCTGCCGCCGGCATGCTCGACCACGAGGCGCTGGCCAAGGCCGTCGCGCTCAGCAGAGATGAGCCTCAAGGCCTTTCCTGCGCGACCGACCGACATCACCGAGAGTCCACTCGATTGAGCGAGCGCTGCCACCTGCTCGCCAGCCTTGTTGTCCACGTCGATCACCGCCCCCGCCCCTTGCGGCAGCAGCTCTCCGAACAGGCGGAGCTTCTCGTTGAAATAGGCCTCGAAGCTCGGGTGATAGTCGAGATGGTCGCGCGAGATGTTGGTGAAGGCGCCGGCGGCAAGCCGCATGCCGTCGACGCGGCGCTGCTCGAGCCCATGGCTCGACGCTTCGAGGGCAAGATGGGTGACGCCCGACTTGGCGAGATCGGCAAGGATGCGGTGGAGCTCGACGGGGTCTGGCGTAGTGTGGGCGAGGATTTGCGTGCCTGACGGTCCCACGACGCCGACCGTGCCGAGGCTCGCGGCGCGGAACCCCATCTGCTCCCAAAGCTGGCGGACGAAGGAGGCGACCGAGGTCTTGCCGTTGGTGCCGGTCACGGCGACGGCGACGTCAGGTTGCGCGCCGAAGAAGCGCGCAGCGATGAGCGCAAGCCGGCGGCGCGGGTCGGCGTCCTCGACCACGGGGGTGCCGTTGAGCGCCTGCCCGCTGCCTTGCGGCACCAGGATGGCGGCGGCGCCACGCGCCAACGCGTCGGCGATGTAGCGCGCGCCGTCGGTGCGCGATCCGGGAAGCGCTGCGAACAGGTACCCAGGCTTCACGGCGCGGCTGTCGGCGGTCAGTCCCACGATCGGAACCTGCAGCCAGGAGGTGGGCAGCGGCGCCTCAGGCCCCATCAACTCACCAAGGGTCATCACCTAACATCCGCCCCGCGAAGGCCGATCGGCTCTCGCTACCATGCAACCGGCTCCAGAGACGCGCGGAACCGGCGCAACTCTAATAGGAGGCGAGCACCTTTGCGTCAAACTTGGGCTGGTCGCCGGGAAGCTTCGGCGCCACGCCGAGAATGGGCGCAATGCGCGCCACGATCTTGCCCACGGTGGGCGCCGCATTCACGCCCGCCGTCGCTTCGTTGTTGGTTTCCGGCACGCGCTTCGGCTCGTCGAGCATGACCAGCACGAGATATTCAGGGGCGTCGGTGGGAAAGACCGAGAGGAAAGAGTTGAGGAGCTCGGAACCTTCGTAATGACGCCCCACCACCTTCTCGGCCGTGCCGGTCTTGCCTCCGACGCGGTAGCCTTGGGCCTCGGCGCGCTTGCCGGTGCCCTTCAAGACGTTGAGCCGCATGAGCTGGAGCATCGCCTGGCTCGTGGCGGGCTTGACCACGCTTGGGCTTTGCCGCAAGCCCGCCAGGCGCGAGCGCGGC